>JBKJZF010000142.1:0-4396 GCA_046715315.1 Solirubrobacterales bacterium
CCCGGGCTCAGCGTCGCCGTCGGGGTGTCCTCGGGGACCTCGCGGTGCACATGGACCTGGTCGAAGCGCGCCTCGGCGGCCTCGGCGGCCTCGGCGAAGTGGAAGCGCTCGACCAGCCGGCCCGCCAGCGCCCGCTTGGCCTGGTTGGGATGCGCGCCGGGATCGACCTCTCCGCCGAGGAGCAGCAGGTAGTACTGCGGCATGACCTCGTCGGGGACGCTCATCAGCTTGCCGAACATCTCCTCGGGCGGGTCGGTGACGCCGACGTAGTTGCCCAGCGACTTCGACATCCGGCGGACGCCGTCGGTGCCGGGCAGGATCGGCATCGTCAGCACGGACTGGGGCGGCTGGCCGAACGACTCCTGCACGTCGCGGCCGAAGAGGAGGTTGAACTTCTGGTCGGTCCCGCCGAGCTCGACGTCGGCCTCGACGGCGACGGAGTCATAGCCCTGCAGCACCGGGTAGAGCAGCTCCAGCGCCGAGATCGGCTCCGAGCGCTCCATCCGCCGGGAGAAGTCGTCGCGCTCGAGCAGCCGGGCGACGGTGAACCGCCGGGCCAGTGAGAACAGCTCCTCCGCCGGCATCGCCAGCCACTCGCCGTTGCGGCGCACCTCGGTGCGCTCGCGGTCGAGCACCTTGAAGGCCTGCTCCTGGAAGGTGATCGCGTTGGCGTCGATCTGCCCCGGGCTCAACACCGGGCGCTCGGCCGAGCGCCCGCTCGGGTCCCCCACGCGTGCCGTGAAGTCGCCGACGATGAGCACGACCATGTGCCCCGCGTCCTGGAAGGCCCGCAGCTTGCCGAGCTGAACGCAGTGGCCGAGGTGGAGGTCGGGGGCGGTGGGGTCGATCCCCAGCTTCACCCGCAGCGGCTTGCCGGAGGCTACCTGCTCGGCGAACCGGCCCTCGGGGAGCGCCTCGACGACGCCCGCGAGCAGGGGCGCCAGAGCGTCGTCGACCGGCGGGGAGGCCACGGGGCCAATGCTAGACTGACGTCCCGGCTCGGCGGGGTGAGGGCCCCCTGTTCATGGATGTGCTCCACTACCGGCGCACGTGCTCCCCGCAGACGTGACCGGCGAGGAAAGCCCCTCGGCCGAGTCACGACCATCGATGGCCCGGAGACACAGCACAGATGGCATCGAGGCGTAGCTTCATACCGCGATTGCGCGGCAGCGGCACCGGCGAAGAACGGTGGAAGCGGCGTGCGCGCACGCGCGAGGCACGGATCGCGATCGCCGACCGAGCCGACGACGTCAGCGACCTGGCGCCGGCGCGGGGCAACGGCTCCGGCAACGGCGGAGCCCCGGAGTCCCCGGGGCCGCCGACCGACCCCGACACGCCCGCGCGCAAGCCGAGGCTGAAGAAGCTGAGGATGCTGATCGTCTTCTCCGGGCTCGCGATGCTCGCCTTCATCTCCTGGATCTTCGGGATCATGATGGCCGTCTCCCAGGACCTGCCGGACCTCGAGAACCGCGCCCAATACGACGCGGCCCGGAACTCGGTCGTCGTCGACATCCACGGCGAGCCACTGGCGACCCTGACCAACAACGAGGGCCGGATCCTGGTCGAGTCGGCCGAGATCACCCCGAGCGTGAAGCAGGCGGTGGTCGCGATCGAGGACGAGCGCTTCTACGAGCACCGCGGCGTCGACTTCCAGGGCATCGGCCGCGCGATCTACCAGGACGTCCTCTCCGGCTCGACCGAGCAGGGAGCCTCGACCATCACCCAGCAGTTCGTCAAGAACGCGCTCGAGGCACAGGACCACCGCACGATCTTCCAGAAGCTCCGCGAGGCGGCGCTCGCCTACCACATCGAGCGCCAGTGGTCGAAGGACAAGATCATGACCGAGTACCTGAACTCGATCTACTTCGGCGAGGGCGCTTACGGGATCGAGGCGGCGGCGACGACCTACTTCGGCACGCAGCACCGCGGCTGCGGCGACGGCGGCGAGGACCCCTGCGCCTCGCAGCTGCTGCCCTGGGAGTCGGCGATGCTCGCCGGGATCATCGCCTCGCCCAGCGCCTCCTCGCCGCGGACCAACCCGATCGACGCCGAGACGCGGCGCAACCAGGTGCTGACCAACATGGAGGCCCAGGGCTACATCACCCCGACCGAGCTCGAGGAGTACTCGCAGCAGCCGATCCCCACCGCCGACGACATCCTGCCGCCGCAGGAGGACTCGGAGGCCCCGTACTTCACCTCCTGGCTGCGCCAGCAACTGGTCGACAAGTACGGCGCTGGCCAGGCCTTCGGCGGCGGGCTGAAGGTGACCTCGACGCTGGACCTGGAGCTGCAGCGCCAGGTGGAGGCGATCGCCTCCAACCGGCTCGCCGGGATCGAGCCGACCGCCTCGGTGGTGGTGCTCGACAACGAGACCGCCCAGGTGCGGGCGATGGTCGGTGGCAACGACTACGCCAAGGAGCCCTTCAACCTGGCGACCAACGGGCGTCGCCAGCCCGGGTCGTCGTTCAAGCCCTTCACCCTGGTGACCGCGCTGGGGCAGGGGCGCTCGCCCGACGAGGTCTTCACCTCGGCGCCGCAGGAGATCCCGTTCAGGGTGCGGTCCGAGAACGACAAGGGCAAGACGAAGACGTTGCCCGACCTGTTCGAGGTCAACAACTACGACGACAACTACCTCGGCTCGGCCTCGCTGTCGACGGCGACGACCTACTCGGACAACTCCGTCTACTCCCAGATCGGGACCCAGGTCGGACCCGAGAACGTCGCCGCGACCGCGAAGAAGATGGGGATCGAGACCGACCTCTCGACCTCTAACGACGAGTACTCGATCACGGGCGGCCGCTTCGAGCCCTACAACCCGGCGCTGATCCTCGGCGGCCTCGAGAGCGGCGTCACCCCACTGGAGATGGCGCACGCCTTCGAAACGCTGGCGATGGACGGTCAGCGGGTGTCGGGGACCCTGGCGGCCTCGCCCGGCGGGCCGGTCGGGATCGATTCGGTCGTCGACTCCGACAACAAGGAGGTCGAGACCCTGGACGGCGCCGACGGCAAGGATCACGCCACCTACGAGCAGGTGATCTCACCCGAGGTCGCGACCACCGCCACCGGGATCCTGGAGACGGTGGTCGAGTCCGGCACCGGCGAGAACGCCGCCACCGACGAGCCCACCTTCGGCAAGACCGGCACCACCGACGACAACGGCGACGCCTGGTTCTGCGGCGCGACCGACGAGATCACCGTCTGCATCTGGGTCGGGCACGCCGACTCGAACACGCCGATGGAAACCGAGTTCGGCGGCCAGCCCGTCGACGGCGGCACCTTCCCGGCGCTGATCTTCCACGACATCATCCTCTCCTACGAGGGGCTCCAGGCCTCCCGCCAGGCCGAGCAGCCGGTGGACGAAGGCTACGTTCCGCCGGCGGAGGTCCCGGTGGCCCCGGTCGAGCCTGCTGCGCCGGTGGCCCCGGTCGAGCCTGCTGCGCCACCAGAGGAGCAGGTTCCCCAGCAGCCGGCCGACGACGCCGTCGACAGCGGCGGCGCGGTCGGCCGGCGCAACTAGACCCTATGGAGCGCCGACCGTCCTCCGGCGCCGTCCGCGGGGCTGAATAGACAGGCCGGCACCCCGCGCAAAGAAGTGCGGGGACTGGGCCGCAGGGTGCTCCCGCGGCCGACACCCCAACTTTGGGAGGTACCGACCATGGTCAACACTATGCCGCGCGTGGGACTCGACGTCCACGCGAACCAGACCCACGCCGCGATGCTCGAGCTGCGAAGCGGCGAGCTGACGCGAAAGAGGATCCAAGGGCCACCCGAGCGCGCCCTCGACTATCTCGAGTCCTGCCCCGCAGGCCTCGTCGCCGTCTACGAGGCGGGGCCGACCGGCTTCGGGCTCGCCCGGGCCGCTCACGAGCGCGGCATCGACCTGCGGATCGCCGCCCCGGGACTGATCCCGCGGGGGCCGACCGACCGGGTCAAGACCGACGCCCGCGACGCCGAGCGCTTGGCGCGGCTCTTGGCGGCGGGCGAGCTGCGGTTCGTCCGCGTGCCGACGGTCGAGGAGGAGCACTTCCGCGACCTGGTGCGCTGCCGCGAGGACATCCGCGGCGACCTGATGCGCGCCCGACACCGGCTGGGGAAGCTCTTGCTTCGCCGCGGGCTTCGCTACCCGGGGCCGGGCAAGAGCTGGACCCGGGCCCACCACGCCTGGTTGCGGCGTCTCGACTTCGACGACGACGCCTCGCGCGCCACCTTCGCCGACTACCTGGCGGCGGTCGCGGCGCTCGAGCAGCGCCGCGGGTCGCTCGACTCAGAGATCGAGCGCCTCTGGCCGCAGAGCCCGCACGCGGAGACGATCGCCCGCTTTCGCTGCTTTCGCGGTGTCGACACCCTGACCGCGGCCGGGGTCGCGGCGGAGATCGGCGACTTCGAGCGCTTCGCG
>JBKJZF010000143.1:0-13779 GCA_046715315.1 Solirubrobacterales bacterium
GACCACGGGGCTGGCCTGCGACACCGCCCACCGGCACGGCCCCAACTACGAGTGGCAGCGGAACTTCCAGGTGCGCGGCGACCTCATCCGCGAAAAGCGGAGCTGGGCGCTGGCGCCGCACAAGCTCGTCGGCGGCTTCGAGGTCCCGGAGTCCCAGACCGGGATGCTGCGAGAGAACTTCCGCAAGTCCCTCCGCTTCACCCGCACGGCCCGCAAGGAGCTGAAGAAGCGCAAGGCGCGCGAGGGCTAACCCTCCACCGCCCAGCTTTTCACCGCTATGCCGCGCGGCGCGGCAGAATCGCGAAAAACCCAAGCCGTCCTGTGCCTAGGGCTTCGCGTCCGGAAAGGGTTCGAGGCCAGCGTGCCAGGGGCCGGGCTGGTAGGTGTGGACGCCGTGCTCTGAGACCTCGCGGCAGACGCGGGTGAAGAGGCCGGCGCCGGAGTCGAGGGCGGCCTCGTATTCCTCGCGGGTGCGCTCGCGCAGCCGCCAGTGGAAGTAGAGCTGGCACTCGGCTACGCCGAAGTCGATCTCGCGGTCGATCGTCGTCACCCAGTCGAGGAGGCCGGGGCTGAACATCTCCCGGAGCGCCACCGGGTCGTGATCGCTGGGAACGGTGGCGAGGAAGCGCTTGTTGAACTCGATGCTTTCGAACTGGACGCGGTTGCGGGCGGCCCGGCGTTCGACGATGTCCTCGGGGCTCGCCTCCAGCGACTCGACGTTGAACGGCGGCATCGCCTGGGCGAGGTCGGGGACGTGGGCCTTCGCCAACACCGCCCCCGGCAGCACCGACTTCGAGAAGAGCGACCCCTGCTCGCGCTCGTCGGCGTCGCACGAGGCGCCCCAGAACCCCTCCGAGAGCTGCCCAGTGAGCCGGTTCGAGCCCCCCGGGCAGAGGGCGGCCGGCGCTCCGGAAGGGTTGAGCCCGCCGATGGCGTCATAGCGCAGCTCCCGCCTCGAGGCGATCTCCTGGGCGACCTGCGCCCAGGCCTCGGCGTTCTGCTTGGCGCTCATCGAGAGAGCGTAGAGCTCAATCGGGCGAGGTGAAGACGGCGGCGCGGTTGTAGAGGTCGTAGAGCAGGAAGCCGCGCGCAGCGTAGGCGCCGCACCAGCCCTCGAACACCTCGTAGGCCTTGTCCTCGGGCAGCACCCGGTTGGGCCCGACGTCGTCGGGGTTGGCGTTTCCCTCGGCGACGAGGGTCAGCTGCTCCACCGTGCCGCGACGCTCCGCCACGCTCCCGCGCTCCCAGTCCGAGCAGGTGATCTTGCCGCTGCGCTGGCCGAGGCTGGCGCTGACCGCCTGCCCGTCGCCGGTGTCCCCCTGCTCGCGGCTGACATCGCCGCACGCGCCCGCGGCGAGGGCCAGCGCGATCAGGGCCCCCGCGGCGGCCAGCCGCCGTGGCCGGCTCATGGCCGGGCGGCGAACGCCTCGCAGCTCTCGGTCTCGCCCACCAGGTTGCATCCGAAGTCGATCGTGGATACCACCTCGCTCAGGCGGCGCCCCAGAGCCGCCTGCGTGGCGGCCTTGGGCGATCCCGGCTCGGGGGGGGTCTTGAACCAGATGCAGTCCCCCTTGGGGTCGAAGTTGCCCGTCTGGGCCGCGTCGAGACAGACCAGCAGCTCCCCGACGATCTTGTCCCCGTAGGTGACGCCGGCCGACTCGTTCTCGCAGTTCTCGGCCAGTCGGCCCGCGGGTGAGGTGCCGGGGGTGTCCGGCGGCGGAGGATCGCTGGTGTACTCGCCGTTCGTGTACCAGCAGTTGTCCTCGGCACCGTAGAAGTTGCCGGGGTTCGCCGAATCCTCCCACCGTGCCTCGTCCCACCAGAAGTCGACGCCGTTGGGTGCCGCCTCGTCGGCGGGGTCGAGGCCCAAGACGTTGTCGTGGTAGCGGTTGCGGTGTGAGGTGTCGTCGGGCATCACGCCGTCGCCGAACCCGAACGCCTCCGGGAGCGTCAGCTGCATCGTCCCGCGGCGCCAGTTGTCCCAGATGCGGTTGTGGTCGAACTCGTTGTTGTTGCCGCCGGGCAAGAAGAAGCCGACTCCCACCGGGGTCGGCACCCGCGGGACCACGTCCGAGCTCTTCTTGAACGAGTTGAAGTTGTTCGAGTAGATGTTGTTGTGGTCGAAGCGGGCCGAGTCCTGGGGGAAGCCCGGGTGGCCGCCGGCGCCGAGCGAGTCGGTCGTGATCGCGGTGCCGTTGTCGTAGAAGTTGTTCTCGGTGACCCGGGTGGCGTTGCCCATCGTGCCCGAGTAGCCGAGCGTGTTGTGGTGGATGTCGCAGTTGGTGATCGTGTTGCTGATGCGCGGCGCGTCCGGGTAGAACGAAAGGTCGGCGTCCTCGCCGGTGTCGGCGGCCGCCCCGGGGTAGACCGCGGAGTCGCCATGGCCCATGCCCTCGCAGTTGTCGATCATCCCGTGATCGGTGACGAACATCAGCGCGCCGTACGCTCCGTTGTAGAAGAACTTGGTCTTCTCGAACAGGAAGCCGTCGGTCTCGATCGCGTAGATCCCGTGCTCGACCGCGTGGGCGAAGGTCATGTTCTTGGCGACGAAGCCGTCGGCGCGGTCGACCCGCATCCCCACGTCCTTGACCGGGGTACCGAGCTCGCGCAGCCTGGTCTCGCCCGCCTTCTTGGCCGCGTCGAGCAGGACGTCCTGGGGCACCAGGCCCGAGCCCTCGATCTGCAGGTTGCAGCGGATGCAGTCGCCCTCGTCGGGGATCCCGTGGCGGTCCTCCAGCGGCGGGGCCGGCGGGTCGCCGGCGAGCGCGCGGCCCTGGACGAAGACGAGGCTCTGGTCGTTCGGGCAGTTCACCTGGTACTCGTAGGAGACCGAGCCGTCAGGCAGCTCCCACTCGTCGCAGGTGGGGTCGAAGGTCGGTGCCTGGCGGGAGGGCTTCTCGATGTACTGGCCCGGCATGACCACGATCCGGTCGTCGTTGCCCGAGTCGTCGACGGCCGCCTGGATGTTCTCGTAGTCGCAGAGGTCGAAGAACTGCTGGTTGAGGTCGGTGAGCTCGTCTGCCGCTGCATTGCTCAGCTCCTGCTTGGGGTCCGTGGGGCGAATCCGGTAGCCGTTCTTGCGCGCCTTCTCGACCCTCTCCTTCAAGACCTTCATCGAGTCGTCCCGGCAGACGACGCGGAGCTCCTCCGGGCCGGGGCCGCCAATCGCGGACTCGAGCGTGCGGGCCTCGGGCACCTCGCCGCCGGCGCCGTTGTCGGCGGCGGGGTCGGGCCAGTAGCTGGGGCGCTCGACATGGGCGAAGGCGGTGGCGGGAAGCGCGAGCGCGAGCGCGCACCCGATCAGCCAGGCGTAACCGCCGCCCCCGCGCCGGTCTCCACGAACTCTCCGCTCTCCGCCAGCTTCCATGCCCATCTCCCCTGGATATTCCGCCGTTTGGCCCGACGCCCGCACCTTATAACAGCGCCGGCAGGCCGCCGGGGGCGGCTTCGCGCCCCCGTTCGGGGCTAGCCGGCCTCGGCGTAACGGCGCGCGACCTCGTCCCAGTTGACGACGTTCCAGAACGCGTCGAGGTAGTCGGGGCGCTTGTTCTGGTACTTCAGGTAGTAGGCGTGCTCCCAGACGTCGACGCCCAGTAGTGGCGTCTGTGATTCAGAGACGGGCGTGTCCTGGTTGGCGGTCGAGGTGATCGCCAGCCCCGAGCCGTCGTGCACGAGCCACGCCCAGCCCGAGCCGAAGCGGCCGATGCCGGCATTCTTGAACTCCTCCTTGAAGGCGTCGAAGCTGCCGAAGGCCGCGTCGATGGCGGAAGCCAGGTCGCCCTCGGGCGAGCCGCCACCGTCGGGGCTCATGATCTGCCAGAAGAAGCTGTGGTTGGAGTGGCCTCCGGCGTTGTTGCGAACCGGGCCCTGCTTGTCGGCGGGAAGGCTGGTGAGGTTGCGAAGGACCTCGTCGACGTCCTTGTCGGCCCACTCGGTGCCCTCGAGGGCTGCGTTGGCCTTGTCTACATAGGCCTGGTGGTGCTTGTCGTGGTGGACGCGCATGGTCGCCTCGTCGATGTGCGGCTCGAGCGCGTTGTAGTCATAGGGAAGGTCGGGGACCTCGTAGGCCATCTCAGACTCCTTGTTTCAGACGATTTGCGGGTGTACCTACGTTAATGGGCGGGGTCCGCCGGCTGCCTCAGCGCCTCGCGGAAACCCTGGCGCCAGCTCGCGTGGAGCGGCTCCCAGCCGAGCTCGCGCTTGGCCTTCGCGTTCGCCGCCCCACGTCCGGCGCTCGCCATCGAGACCAGCGCGCGGCCCGCGGCCAGCCGCGCCAGCCAGGCGGGCACGCGCAGCGGGCGCCTTGCGCCCAGGGCCTCGGCGTAGGCCGGCACCCATTCGCGCATCGTTGCCGGGTCGTCGTCGACGACGTTGTAGACGCCCGGCTCGCCGCGCTCGCAGGCGGCCACGGTGGCCGCGGCGGCGTCATCGACGTGGATGAACGAGCTCACCCCTTCTCCGGAGCCGATCACCGGGAAGCGGCGTCGCCCGAACTCGGCCGCGTTGTAGCCGTCGCGGGCGAACGCCGTGTGCGGGCCGTAGAAGAAACCGAAGCGCAGCACCACGCCCTCGATCGCGTCGGCCTGGGTGACCTGGCGCTCGAGATCCAGCATCGCTCGCATCGCCGTGGCGAAGGGCTCGGGCGCGCTCGAGATCACCGGATCGGACTCCGTCTTCACCCAGCCGCCGACGGGCTCGTAGATGAAGCTGACGCTCTGCGCGACCATCCGCCCGGCCCCCGCAGCCTGCGCCGCCTCGACCAACAGCCGGGTGCCCTTGGTGCGGATCCGGTTGGTCGCCTCATAGACGTCCGGCTTGCGCGGGTCGAGCTCGGCGGGAAGCGCCGTCAGCTGATCGACGACGACCTCGGGGCGGGCCTCGGCGACGGCCGCGCGCAGCGCGTCGCCGTCGAAGACGTCGCAGACGGCGGAGCGGGCGCCCGCCGCCTCGATCTCGGCGACGCGCTCGGGGCGACGAGTCATTCCGGTCACCTCGTGGCCGGCGGCGGCGAGCTGGCGGACCAGCGGCCGCCCGATCGCCCCGCTCGCTCCCGCGACGAAGACCTTCAACCGCGCTCCAGGCGGCTGGACACGCTGGCCAGCCAGGCGAAGACGGCGGCGCCGGCGGCGATCAGGATCGTGTCGAGCCAGCCGCGGAAGTCGCTGCGCGCCTCGTCGGTGTCGAAGGCGTGGTTGAGAGCGTGCAGCGCGTACCACAGCGCGCCCAGCGCGAACAGCGGCGCCCACCAGGACGGGCGGCGGGCGGCGAGCAGCAGCGCGGCTCCGTAGCCGGCGGTGAAGGCGCCGACGTCGCCCACGTAGTGCAGGTTCTCGGCCCCGTAGCGGCCGATCTCGTCGAAGAACGTGCCGGGCGCCAGCAGTGCCAGCAGCCCCAGCGCCAGGTGGAAGGCGCCGAGGGCGACCACCACGGCCCGCAGCGTCCTCTCAGTCATCGTCGGGCGGGTCAGGATCTCTTCGCTCGTCCTTCATCATCTCGCCGTGCTGCGGCGTAATCGGGGCGCCCGGATTTGAACCGGGGACCTCACCGACCCGAACGGTGCGCGCTACCAGGCTGCGCCACGCCCCGAGAGCGGACATTCTAGGGGCGGCATACTTGGGGCGTGCCCAGCCCCCAGCATGCCGGCTCGGAGCGGGCGCGGAGTCGGATCCCGCCGCCGGCGGTCATCGCGACGCTTGCCGGCGCCGCGCTGCTGGTGCTGCTGGTCGTGGTTGTGGAGCCGCTGCGCAGCGGGCTCGGCGACGCGGTTCGCGGCGACACCGCCTCGCTTCGCGAGGACCTGCGAGGGCTCGGGCCCGGCGGGGCGCTGATCCTCTTCGCGCTGGCCCTCGCGCACACGGTGATCTGGTACCCGGCGGAGATCCTCGACGCCGCCGCCGGGTTCGTTTACGGCTTCTGGGTGAGCCTGCCGCTGTTGATGGCGGCATGGCTGATGAACGGGATCGTCTGCTATCTGGTCGGCCGCCACGCAGCGCGGCCGCTGCTCGTGCGCTGGCTCGGAGAGGAGCGGCTGTCGGGGTGGGAGCGCACGGTCCATCACGGCGGCGCCACCCTGCTGCTGGGGGTGCGGCTCGTCCCGATCGTCCCCTTCAGCCTCTTCTCCTACGCCGCCGGATCGGCGCGGGTTCCGATCGGGCGCTTCGCCTGGACGACGGCGATCGGCTACCTGCCGATCACGGCGATCTTCGCCTACCTCGGCAGCCGCCTCGAGGAGCTCTCCCTCGACGACCCGCTGCTGTGGCTCGGGGTCGCGGTGCTGGTGGTCCTGCTGCTGCTGACGCGGCGGGTTGCTCGCCACGCCGGCCTCCGCGCGGAGGCCGGCGTGGAGGAAGCCGACTAGGTGACCCGCCCCACCGCGGCCAAGATCTCCTCGGCCGAGGGCTCCGTGCCGAGCACCTCCGTCCCCGACGGGCCCGAGACCTCGACCGAGGGGCCGTCGGACTGGAGCTTCAGCGCCGCCCCCTCCTCCTCGTCGGTCTCGAGCACCGAGGCCACCTCGTCGGAGGCCCGATCGGTCTCCCAGAGGTCGACGTCGAGCTCGGGCAGCGAGTCGGCGACGTCGATCAGGAACTCGTCGCCGACCTCGGTGCCGGCGACGTCGAGGTTACGCAGCAGCAGGTCGGCGTACTGCCACTGGCGGCCCTGCTCCCCGGCCGCCACGGCGGCGGCCGCGGCCAGGGTCATCGCCTCGCTCCCGAGCGAGTAGTGGCGCAGGACGAAGCGCGCCTTCCCGGTTCGGCCGAGCTCCTCGATCAGCGGATCGACGGTGGCGATCTGGTAGTCGGCGCACTCGGTGCAGCGAAGGTCGGTGAACACCGAGATCGCCACCTCGGCGTCGGGATCCCCGAGCTCGGCGCCCTCCTGGGCGATGCCGCCGAACAGCTGCTGGACCGGCCCCAGGTCCCCGATCCGCACCGGCTTGGGCCCGCCCGAGCCGACCGCGATCGAGATCACCGCGGCCAGCAGCGTCAGCGCGCCGAGGCTGAGCAGCACGCGGGGAAGCCACGCCGAGCGGCGCCGGCCCGCGTCGGCGCCGGGCCCGGCAGTCGGCGCCATCAGCCCGCGACCGCCTTGTAATAGCGCACGGCGAGGCCCGTGAGGAGCGTCTCGAAGCCCTCCTCCACCGAGACCTCGCTGGCCCGCGAGTAGGCCGCCAGCCCGTCCCGCTCGATCTTCTCGCTGCGCGCGACGACCTCCTCGACCAGGTCGGGGTGCTCGTCGCAGAAGAAGGCGCCGATCGAGTACAGCTCGGTCTCCATCAGCGACTCGAGGAAGGCGCCGTTCTCACCGCTTGCCGGAAGCTGGTCGGCCATGTCGACAAAGATATTCGGATCGAGCCCTCGGCCTCGCGGGCACGCCGGTTCGCAAAATGCGAAGAAAGCGTTGAACGCATCCGCGAAGCGCGATAGAACTATGGGGAACGATCCAGGAGGACAGATACGTGGCCAACCACCTGACGCCCACCGAGCTCGCCGACGAGGTCAAGATGAAGCGGCGAGAAGTCATCTCCAAGTGCATGGAGATGGGCGTTCCCATCTTCAACGGCCGCATCGACAAGACGCTCTTCGTGACCTCGCTGCGCCAGCTCACCGACACCGGCAAGCAGCCGCAGGCAGTCCACTAGAGCAGGGCCCAAGGCCTGAAGCCCGGTAGATTCCCCTCAATGGAGAGCGGGATCGCCGAGGCGAACACCAGCGGCGCCACGGGCTCGAAGACGATCGCGGATCTGCTGCCCGCGGCGGCTCGCGAGTACGGCGCCAGCAGGGCGATCCTCTACAAGGACGAATCGGGCGCCTGGGTCGGCAAGACCTACTCGGAGGTCAACGACACCGTCCGCGACCTCTCGCTCGGCCTGATCGACCTCGGCATCGACGGGGGCGACAAGGTCTCGATCCTCGCCAACACCCGCCCCGAGTGGACCTACTTCGACTTCGCCGCGCTGACCGCGGGCGCGACCGTCGTCCCGATCTACCAGACGAACTCGCCCGAGGAGTGCCAATACGTGCTCGAGAACTCGGACGCGAAGGCGGTCGTCGTCGAGGACGCCGAGCAGCTGGAGAAGATCCGCCGGGTCCGGGACCGCTGTCCAAGGCTCGAGCACGTGATCCTGATCAGCGGCACGGCCGACGACGCGATCTCGATGGAGGACCTCGCGGTGCGGGGGGCGCGACGCGACGCGGCCGAGTGGGAGGCACGGTACACCTCGGTCGGCCCCGGCGACATCTGCACCTTCATCTACACCTCCGGCACTACCGGGCCGCCGAAGGGCTGCGTGATCTCACACGGCAACTACCGGGCGATGCTCGACATGGTGATCGAGGTCGGCGCCCTCGACGCCCACGGCGTCACCTACCTCTACCTGCCGCTCGCGCACTCGTTCGCCCTGCTGATCCAGCTCGGCAGCTTCGCCCTCGGCGCCACCCTCGCCTACTGGGAGCGCGACCCGCTGAGGATCGTCCCCAACCTCTCCGAGGTCAAGCCGACCTACTTCCCCTCGGTGCCGAGGATCTTCGAGAAGATCTACACGGCCGCCACCTCCAGCGCCGAGAAGGCGGGGGGGCTGAAGAAGGCGATCTTCGACTGGGCGATCAAGGTCGGCACCAAGGTCCGCGAGCTCGAGCGCCAGGGCAAGCAGCCCGGGCCCCTGTTGCGCCTGCAGCACCGCATCGCCGACAAGCAGGTGCTGGCGAAGATCCGTGGGCTCTTCGGCGGCAACCTCGAACAGGCCGTTTCCGGCGCGGCGCCGATCAACCCGGACATCCTCCGGTTCTTCGACGCCGCCGGCGTGCTCGTGCGCGAGGGATGGGGCATGACCGAGACCTCGACCGCGGCGACGATCGCCACCCCCGAGGTGTTCAAGTTCGGCACGATCGGCAAGCCGTTCCCCGGGGTCGAGATCCGGATCGCCGACGACGGCGAGATCCTGGTCAAGGGCCCGAACGTGTTCCAGGGCTACTACAAGAACGAAGATGCGACCCGGGAGACGCTCGTCGACGGCTGGCTCCACACCGGCGACATCGGCGAGATCGACTCGGACGGCTTCGTCAAGATCACCGGCCGCAAGAAGGACATCATCATCACCGCGGGCGGCAAGAACATCACGCCGGCGAACCTCGAGGCAGAGATCAAGCAGCAGCCGCTCGTCTCCCAGTGCGTGGTCGTCGGCGACCGCAGGCCCTACCTGGTGGCGCTGGTCACGCTCGATCCCGAGGAGGCGCTCAAGTACGCGTCCGAGCACGACCTGCCGCCCGATCCGGAGGCGCTGGCGTCGAACCCGGACGTCCGCGCCCAGATTCAGGCCCACCTCGACAAGGTCAACGAGAAGTTCGCCCGCGTCGAGCAGGTGAAGAAGTTCGAGATCCTGCCGCGTGACCTCTCCCAGGAGGGCGGCGAGCTGACGCCGACGATGAAGGTCAAGCGCAACGTCGTCGCCGACAAGTACGACGACGCCGTCGAGTCCCTGTACGCGGGCTAGCCGGCGCCGCTAGCCCGAGCGCTGCTCGTCTGCCTCGTCCGCGTCGGCATCGGCAGGCGAGGGCTGCTGGCGCAGCAGGGCGGAGGTCGTCTGCTCCAGTACCCGGCGCCAGGCGGAGAGCTTCGAGCGGTCGCGCTCGACCTGCTCGAGCACGTGCCGCACCCGGCGGGCCGAGATCTCGACCCCGTGGCGCTCGGCGATCGTCCGGTAGCGGTCGTAGTCGCGGGCCAGCTTCAGCGTCACCGACTCGAAGCCGTGCTTGGCGATCTCGAGGCGGTTGGAGTAGTCGAGGATCGAGGTCCCGAACATCAGCTCGTCGTCGAGCTCGGGCTCGATCAGGATGATGTCCACGTCCGGGTATTCCTCCTGCCAGTCGCGCACCGCGCGGTGGAGGCGGTCGTGCGAGAGCGCCCGGAAGGACTGGTTGGCGATCGCCGCCACCCCCATGTCCGACACCCGCCGCACCCGGTCTCCGAAGATCGTCGGGATCCGCTTCTGGAAGTCGTTGACGTAGGGGACGACCGGGTTGATGACGACGATGAACTTGGCCCCGCGCTCGACCGCGACGTCGACGTTGGTGGTCGAGCGGATGCCGCCATCGATGAACTCGCGATCCTTGATCTTCACCGGGTCATAGACGACCGGGAGGGCGCCCGACGCCGCCACCGCGGTGGAGATCGGGACATCGGCCCACTCGCCCTCCCCGAGCACGACCCGCTCGGTGGTGTCGAGGTCCGTGGCGGTCAGGTAGAGCTCGCGGTCGAGCAAACGGAAGTCGTTGCTGCGATCGGGGTCGGTCAGCGCCTCCTCCACGTACCGGGCGATCCCGTCGCCGCTGTAGAAGCCGTTGGGCAGGCCGCCGGCCAGCCCCGTGAACAGGTCCACGGCCGAGAGCTCGCCGAGGTGGCCGGCCAGCTCTCGGGCCATGCCGACCAGCCGCAGCGGGAAGGTGACCCCGCGCGAGATCAGCCCGCGGTAGTTCGGCCGCAGCAGCATCGAGAGGCCGATGTCGCGAAGCGGCGAGGTGAGCTCGCGGTTCAGCACCCGCATCATCTCCTCGGGGGTGACGCCGTTGGCGACCAGCGCGGAGATGAACGAGCCGGCGCTCGTGCCGACGTAGACGTCGAACTCGTTCACCGTCTGGTTGACGGCGAGCAGGTCGAGCGCGCGCAGGGCGCCGATCTCATAGACGCCGCCCGTGAACCCGCCGCCGCCGAGGACGAGCGCGGTCTTCGACCGCTTGCGCCCGCGCCGCGACTTCCTCGCGCGAGCGTCCGCCCCCGGTGCCTCAAGCTCGACGACCTTGCCCATAGGAGCGGGAATTATGCCTTAGGCGCCGGAAGCGCCCGCTCAACGCACGAATCCCCACCTATCCCCGCGGGGGGCAAGAGGACGTTATGGGCGCCATGGCGCCCATAACGCCTGCACGGGTCCGTGCGACGCTCACCCGGCGGCGCCCAGCAGGTCCCGCAGGCCGGCCTCGTCGAGGACGTCCACGCCAAGCTCGGTGGCCCGGGCGAGCTTCGAGCCGGGGGTGTCTCCGGCGACCATGTAGTCGGTCTTCTTCGAGACCGAGCCCGTGACCTTGCCGCCGGCCCGGCGAATCGCCTTCGTCGCCTGCTCGCGGGAGAGCTCCGGCAGGGTGCCGGTGAGGACGAAGGTCTTGCCCTCCAGCGGACCGCTCTCGGCGCGACGTTCGGCCTCGGAGAGCTCGAAGCGCAGCCCGCGCTCGCGCAGGCGGGCAATCAGCTCGCGGGTGGTCTCGTCGGCGAGCTCCTCTCGCAGTTGCTCGGCGAGGATCGGGCCGACTCCCTCCACCTTCTCGATCTCGGACGTGTCGGCCTGCAGCAGAGCGTCGATCGTGCCGAAGTGCTCTGCCAGCGCCCGGGCGGTGACGTAGCCCACCCCCGGCAGCCCGAGCGAGAAGAGAACGATCCCGAACGGCTGCCTGCGCGAGTCGGAGATCGCCTCGATCAGGTTGCGGGCGGAGACCTCGCCGAAGCCCTCCAGCTCCTGTAGCCGGTCGGCGGTGAGGTCGTAGATGCCGGCCGCATCGGTGATCAGGCCCTCCTGGAGGAAGCGCATCGCCAGCTTCTCGCCGAGCCCCTCGATGTCCATCACCCCGACGAACTGCTTCAGGTGCTGGAAGAGCTGGCCGGGGCAGCCGCGCCGGTTGGGGCAGATCGTGAAGACCGAGTCTGAGTGCTTGACCGTCGGCGTTGCGCAAGCCGGGCACTCCTTCGGCGGCTTCGGCTTGCGCAGGCGCTTGCCCTTGCGGCGCTGGATCAGGGGAGCGATCACCTGCGGGATCACGTCGCCGGCGCGGGTGACCACCACCTCGTCGCCCGCGCGCACGTCCTTTCGGGCCAGGTCCTCCTCGTTGTGCAGCGTTGCGGTCGAGACCGTGACCCCGCCCACCTGGACGGGCTCGAGCATCGCGAACGGCATCAGATGCCCGGTGCGACCCACGTTCCAGACGATCCGGTTGAGCTTCGTCGTCGCTGTGATCGCTGGGAACTTCCAGGCGATCGCATACCGCGGCTCGCGGCCGACGACGCCGAGCTCGCGCCACAGCGCCCGCTCGTTGACCTTGACGACGACGCCGTCGATCTCGTAGTCGAGGGACTCGCGGCGCTGCTCCCACCAGCGGCAGCGGGCGACGACCTCGTCCTCGGTGTCGTGGACCTGGATCTCGGCCTCGACGCGAAAGCCGCGCTCTCGCATCCACTCGAGCTCGTCGGCGTGGGTGGGCAGGTCGAGGCCGGCGCCGAGCCCGTAGCTCCACATCGACAGCGGGCGCCCGGCGGCGACCTGGGGGTCGAGCTGGCGAATCGTCCCGGCGGCGGCGTTGCGGGGATTGGCGAAGGCCGGCTCGCCGGCCTCGGCGCGGCGCTCGTTCAGCTGCTCGAACGCCTTGCGCGGAAAGTAGATCTCGCCGCGCACCTCGACGATCGCGGGGGCGTCGCCGATCGCCAGCGGGATCGCCTTGATCGTGCGCAGGTTGTGGGTCACGTCCTCGCCGATCCGGCCGTCGCCCCGGGTCGCCCCCCTGACAAACTTCCCGCCCTCGTAGACGAGCGAGATCGCCAGGCCGTCGATCTTCGGCTCGGTCACGTAGCCGAACTCGTCAGCGGCGATGTCGAAGCGCTTCAGCAGGTTGCGGATGCGCTGTTCCCAGGCGCGCAACTCCTCCTCGTCGCGGACGTTGCCGAGCGAGAGCATCGGCTCGGGGTGGCGCACCTGCTCGAACTTGGCGAGCGCCGTGCCGCCGACGCGCTGGGTGGGCGAGTCCGGGGTGCGCAGCTCGGGATTTAGCTGCTCGAAGTCGCGCAGCTCGTTCAACAGCGCGTCATAGACGTCGTCGCCGACCGCGGGGTCGTCGAGCACGTAGTAGGCGTGGTCGTGGGCGGCGATCTGGGTTCGCAGCTCCGCCGCCCGCTCCTCGCTGGAGGTCTTCTTCCGGGCCGGGCTCACGCCGTCTCGGGGGCGCCGTCCTTGGCCGCGCTCAGCAGGCCATCGAGGTCCCACTCGCGAACGGGATCAATGCCGTCGTGGTGGGTGAGGTCGAAGTGCAGCGGCGTCAGCGAGATCTGCCCCCGTGCCTGCGCCGCGAGGTCGGTGCCGGGCTCGTCCTCGAACGAGGGCTCGAAGCCGTAGATGCGGTAGCGGCGCCGTCCGTCCTCCGCCTCCTCGACCAGGCGCATCTCGTCGTCGTAGAGGCGCTTGCCGAGCCGGGTGACCTCGATTCCGCTGGCTTCGGTGGGGCAGTTGACGTTGATCAGGGTCCCCTCGGGCAGGGGCTGCGACGCGAGCCGGGCGACGAGCCCAGCGCACAGGCGGGCTGCCACCGTGAAGTCCATCTTGTCGCCGAAGTGCCACCCCATCTCGCCCTTCAGCGACTGCTGGGAGACCGCGATCGCCGGGATCCCGAGCACGATCCCCTCGAGCGCCGCCGCCACTGTGCCCGAATAGGTGACGTCGTCGCCGAGGTTGGCGCCGTGGTTGATCCCGGAGACGATCAATTCGGGACGCTCGCCGATCAGGCCGAGGTCGGCGAAGCGGACGCAATCGACCGGGGTGCCGTCGGTTGCGAAACCGCTGGTGCCGTCGTCGAAGCGCACCTCCTCGACCCACAGCGGCGAGCGGGTGGTGATGCTGCGAGCCATGGCGCTGCGGTTGGAGTCCGGCGCGACGACGTGGGCCTCGATCCCGTCGACACCCTGCACCGCCCGGCGCAGCGCCTGGAGGCCGTCGGCGTTGATGCCGTCGTCGTTGGTGATCAGGAC
>JBKJZF010000144.1:0-4213 GCA_046715315.1 Solirubrobacterales bacterium
GTGCTGATCGACGTGCCCCAGGACCTCTCCCGGGCGGAGATCGAGTACGAGCCCCGCACTGACCCGGTCGACCTGGCCGGATACAAGCCCTCCACGGAGGGCAATATCAAGCAGATCCGGCTCGCCGCCAAGGCGATCGCCAACGCCCGCAGGCCGGTCTTCTACACCGGCGGCGGCGTCGTCAACGCCAACGCCTCCGAGGAGCTGCGCGAGCTGTGTCTGTCCGACCGCTTTCCGGTCACCTCGACGGTGATGGGCCTCGGGTGCTTCCCCGCCAGCCATGCGCAGTGGCTGGGGATGCTGGGCATGCACGGGACCCGGGCGGCGAACTACGCAGTGGACAACGCCGACCTGATCATCGCCGTCGGCGCCCGCTTCGACGACCGCATCACCGGCAAGCTCTCGGAGTTCGCCCCGCGGGCGAAGTTCGTCCACATCGACGTCGACCCGGCCGAGATCTCCAAGAACGTCGCCGCGCACATCCCGATCGTCGGCGACGCCAAGGACGTGCTGCCGAAGCTGACCCGCGAGTACAACGCGCTCAAGGCCGACTCGTCGCGGCTCGATCAGTGGTGGAATCAGATCCACGAGTGGCAGACCACCTACCCGCTGCGCTACGAGGACTCGAGCGACGCCGAGATCAAGCCCCAGTTGATGGTCGAGGCGATGTACGAGGCCACCGAGGGCGACGCGATCATCACCTCCGACGTCGGCCAGCACCAGATGTGGGCCGCGCAGTACTACCACTTCAACCGCCCGCGCCAGTGGATCAACTCCGGCGGGCTGGGGACGATGGGCTTCGGCCTGCCGGCGGCGATCGGCGCCAAGGTCGCATGCCCCGACCAGACGGTCGTCTGCCTCTCCGGCGACGGCAGCCTGGTGATGACCTGCCAGGAGATGGCCACCGCGGCGCACCACGACATCCCGGTCAAGGTGTTCCTGATGAACAACGGCCACTTCGGCATGGTCCGCCAGTGGCAGGAGCTGTTCTGGGACGAGCGCTACTCCTCGGTCGAGATGGGCCCGAGCCCCGATTGGCCGAAGCTCGCCGAGGCCTTCGGCTGGACCGGCATGCAGTGCTCGGACAAGTCACAGATTCGCGACGCGATGCGCACGGCGCTCGAGACCGAGGGGCCGGTGCTGCTCGACGTTCGCGTGACCCAGGACGAGAACTGCTATCCGATGATCCCCGCCGGCGCCGCCGCCCGCGACATGGTGGGATGAGCGCCGATGGAGGCCGGCACCCCTGACCTGATCAAGCTCGAGGACCTCGAGGCCTCGCGCGCGCTCACCGGGCGCAAGCACATCCTCTCGATCACGGTCGAGAACCGGCCCGGCGTCCTGGCGCGCATCGCCGGCCTGTTCAGCCGGCGCGGGTTCAACATCGACACGCTCGCGGTCGGCCCCACCGAGGACCCGGACATCTCGCGGGTGACGCTGACCCTGGACGGGGCCGTGCACCCGATCGACCAGGTCACCAAGCAGCTCCACAAGCTGGTCAACGTGATCAAGATCCGCGACATGGAGCCGCAGGGGACGATCGCCAGGGAGATGGCGCTCTTCCGGGTCTCGGCCGCGATCGAGAGCCGCGCCGAGATCATGCAGTTCGCGGAGATCTTCGACGCCAAGATCGTCGACGTCTCCCGGCGCACGCTGACGATCGAGGTGACCGGCTCCCAGGAGCAGGTCGACTCCTTCGAGCGCATGGTCCGCCCGCACGGCCTGATCGAGATGGCACGCACGGGCGAGGTCGCGATCACCAAGTCCAAGCCCGACGCATAGAAGCACCACCGACGCATGACCCGCGACTTCGTCGCTAGTTCCAACGAGGTTCTTGCGGAGCTCGAGGAGTTGCTCTCGAACGCCGGTCCGGAGCGGAGGCTGGTGAGTGTCACGGTGCCGGTCGATTTGGCTGATCCGTGCGCGGCGGTGTTCGGGGCCCGGCTGGCCGCGGATCGCTGGTTCTGCTGGGAGGAGCCCGACCGTGACGGCTTCGCGCTGGCCGCGGTGGGGAGCGTCCACGAGGCCGTCTCCAGGGGCCCCCGGCGGTTCGGTGAGGTCGCCTCGCAGTGCTCCGAGCTGGTCCGCGACCGCATCTGTGCCGAGCCCTCGGACCTGCCGGCGGGCGCCGGGCCGGTCTGGGTCGGCGGCTTCGCCTTCGCGCCCGACGGCGGCCGCGAAGCGAAGTGGTCGTCGTTCGCGCCTGGCTCGATGGTGATGCCGGAGCTGTCGCTGCACCGCCGCGACGGCAGGACCCTGCTCACCGTCTGCGCCCTCGGCGGGGCGGAGGCCGATCGCGCCCGCTCGCTGGCGCGGCTGCGCTCCCGCCTGGGGGCGCTGACGGCGCGGGAGCTACCGCTCGCCGACCCCCACCCGAGCGAGCCCTCGGCGATCGCCAGCGCGGCCCCGCCGGACAGCTACGAGCGGGCGGTCGCGAGCGCGGTCTCCAAGATCCGTGCCGGGGCGGCCGAGAAGGTCGTCCTCGCGCGCGAGGTGACGGTGACGAGCCCGCGCGCCCACGACGCGGCCGCGCTCTTCGGCACCCTGCGCGCCGCCTTCCCGTCCTGCTTCTGCTTCTGCTGTGGAACTCCGGAGGCGGCGTTCCTGGGCGCCAGCCCCGAGCTTCTCGTTCGCCGCGACGGCGCCGGCGCGGCGACGGTGGCGCTGGCCGGCTCGACCCGGCGCAGCGCCGACCCCGCGGTCGATGACCATCTCGGCGAGCAGCTGCGGGGCTCCACCAAGGACCGGGGCGAGCACGAGATCGTCGTCCGGCGCATCGAGCGGATCCTGCGCCCGCACGCGGTCTGGGTCGAGGCCGGCGCGGACCCCTCGGTGATCCGTGTCGCCAACATCCAGCACCTTGCGACCCCGATCCGGGCGCAGCTCGCCGAGCCCCTCTCGGCGATCGAGCTGGCCGGCCTCCTGCACCCGACGCCCGCCGTCGGCGGCGAGCCCCGCGACGTGGCGCTGGCCGCGATCGAGGAGCTGGAGCCGCTGGACCGAGGCTGGTATGCCGGCCCGGTCGGATGGATGGACGCCGCCGAGGACGGGGAGTTCTGCGTCGCTCTGCGCTCGGCCCTTCTTCGCGACCGCGTCGCCCACCTGTTCGCCGGCGCCGGCATCGTCGCCGGCTCCGACCCGGCCTCCGAGCTGGCCGAGACCGAGCTCAAACTGGACGCCCTGTTGCCCCTCCTGGTCGACGGGTAGGCTGCGCCGGACTCGTCCATCAACCACGGGAGCTGAACCTTGAAGAGAGTGTTTGGAGCGCTGGCGGGCACCGCCGTGCTCGCGCTGGCCGGCTGCGGAGGCGACGACGGCGGTGACGTCCAGGCCTTCTGCGACCAGGCCCAGGAGGTCGAGGCCGCGGGCGCATCGCTGTCCGCGCTACAGGGCAACGACGTCGACGCCGCCACCGAGGCGCTGAACGAGGCCGCCGACCAGGTCCAGGCCGCCGCCGAGGCCGCCCCGGAGGAGATCCAGCCCGACGTCGAGCAGATCGCGCAGTTCATCAGCGAGATCGCCAGCAAGGCCGCCGACGCCAACTCGCCGCAGGACTTCCTGGCGCTGGCGCAGTCGTTCCAGGACGAACTGGGCGGCGTCCAGGAGGCCAACCAGAACGTCTCGCAGTACGTGGCCGACAACTGCGACCAGAGCAGCTGACCCGGCGCTCCAGCTGGGAGCGTTATCTGAGCGCGCCGGCCACCGCTTCGGTGGCCGCGCGCGCCAGTTCCGCTCGCAGCTTCACCCCGTGGCGCCGGTCCACTGAGACCTCGATCAGCTCGACGGCCGCCTCCGGGCCGCGAGCCAGATCCGAGGCGCGCTCGACGCGCCGGTGGCGGATGCCCCAGAGCGCGGCCGCGCGCTCGCAGCTGAGCCCGGTGGGGGTGCCGAACAGCGCCTCGAACTCCTCGCGGGTGATCTCCGCCGCCTGGGGGAGGAACTCGAAGATCCCGCCGCCGCCGTTGTCGAAGACGACCAGGCTCAGCGGCACCTCGACCTCGGGTAGCAGCGAGAGCGCGTTGAGGTCGTGAAACAGCCCCAGGTCGCCGGTCAGGATCCACGTCGCCAGCCCGCTCGCCCTGGCCGCGCCCACGCCTGAGGAGATCAGGCCGTCGATGCGGTTGGCGCCGGGGTTGGCGAGTAAGCGCAGGCTGGCCGGCCCGGGCGTCGCGAAGCTCTCCTGGTCGCGGATCGGCATCGACGAGGCCGTGTA
>JBKJZF010000145.1:0-7851 GCA_046715315.1 Solirubrobacterales bacterium
CACCTGCTACCAGTCGCGTTGGCCGCGCACGTGCCAGAACTGGTAGCGCCGCTGGTAGCAGCGCGCCTGCAGCCCGCATGAACAAGCCAGTTGGCGGGGATTTCGCTCACATCAGCCGCTCTACTCCAGACCTCCGACAGATCGCGACAGGCGTGATTTGGCCCGGGGGTTGCGCTCGAACCGAAGGCGACTGGTAGCTCAGCCGGTAGCAGCAACCGCCCGAGGCCGGTTGCTACCGCGATCCGGAGGGCGGAGGGACTTCCAGCTGCTTGGCAGATCTCCCGCGCGAGTCGGAAGGTCCCCACCGGAGCCCTGAGGCGACAAAGGGGGGAGAGAATGTTGCCGTCGGACGCTTCAGGGAGCATGGGATGTACTGAGATGGCCAAGAGCATGATCGGGACGACAGAAGCTCAGATCGACGTCCTCGCCGGGGCGAAGGACCTCGAGAAAGAGCGCGAGCGCATCGCAGACATCAACGCGGAACGGGCCGCGCGGCGTGGCTACCTGGTCTTCGCGACGGACCCCGACATCTCACCGGACGATCCGGCCTACCGGGAGGTCTACGCGACCGAGGCCGGCACTCCGAACCAGGCGGTCGCGAAGGTGCGGCCGATCGCCGAGGGGCGGCGGCTGCGCGCTTATCTCGCGACAGGGCGATATCGCGACGAACTCGCGGAAGCTCGCTGGGTTGCCTAGCCGCCGCGGGCTTGGAAACGACGCGGCGGGCCTGATCGAGACCGTGCGGCCGCCGGGTCGTTCGCGGATCGGGATATGACCACGCCGGGACAGGAAGGGGAAGAGGAGCCGCCGCTCGTCGGCCAGGAAGCGCGCAGTTCGAGTGGCTGCGCTGAAACGGACGTCCGGTTACGAGGTCAAGTGGCACACGACGGCTGACGTGGAGCGCGCGGCGATTGCCGATGTGAGCGAAAGGGTCGCGATCCAGAACGCGATCGCGAAGCTTGAGGTCGACGGGCCGGCGCTGCGCGCCCCGCACCAAAGCGGCGTGAAGGGGGCCGCGGGCGAGGGACTACGCGAGCTTCGCCCGCGGCAAGGACGAAGCCGTTGGCGGCCGATCTATCGACGGTTCGGCAAGTTCTTCGTGATCCTCGCGGTTGCGCCGGAGGCAGAGATCGACTCAGCCGGCTATGAAGGCCAGGTCCGTGAGGCTCAGAAACGCCGAACCAGTCTCGAGAAGGCGCTTGCGAAGAAGGAGAAGTAAGTCGGCGATTCGAGGCAGTCGCTCGGAAAGGCCGATCACATACTTGTTATCATCCCTCGTATGAACGGAGGTGTGTAATGGATCAGGTGATCTCAAACGACGAGGTTCTCGCCCAGGAGCTGGAGGATCCGGACTTCCGCGAGGAGTGGGAGCGGACCGCGCTGGCGCGATGGATGGCACTAGAGATCTCGCATTATCGCGCCACGCACGCGCTGTCGCAGCGCGACCTTGCCGCCCAACTCGGGATGAAGCAGTCGCAGGTGGCCCGCATCGAGACCGGTGAGCACAACCCGAGTCTCGAAACGCTCGCACGCCTCGCCGCCGGCCTCGACCTCGAGCTCATGATCGACATCCGCCCGCAGGGTCGGGACGCGAAGCTGCCGCGCAAGCGCGCCACCCGCTCAAGCTCGTTCGCCACTCGCGGTGCCGAAGTCGTCGTTGCGTCGGCCTGACCGGGTACCTGCCCCCGGGTCGGAGGCGACGGGCCGAGGGCACGTCCGGCCAAGCCCTTACCGCCGAGCGGCGACCAGCCGGGTGGGTCAGCTGCTACCAGTCGCGTGTGCCCTTGATGTGCCGGAAACTGGTAGCACCGCCGGTAGCAGCGTGCCGACAAACCGCATGAACCAGCCAGATGGCGGGGGTTTTCAACACATCAGCCGCTCTACTCAGAGCCTCCGTCAGGTTGGGACAGGCGGGAACTCCTCGCGTTGGGTTGCTCGGGCCTCACCGCCGCGCTCATGCCCGCAAACGCTTGGGGCGACGTCTTGCGGGCCTGCCGGGCGCGCTGTACGCTCTCGAGACGACGCGAGCCTCGGAGAGGGTGGGAGCGATGAGACTTCTTGCGCATATTCGCACCAACACGATCGCCTACCTGGCGCTCTTCGTGGCCCTCGGTGGCACCGGCGCGTGGGCGGCGGCGACGATCGGCCCGGACGACATCAAGCCCAACGCGGTGCACGCGAAGCACATCAAGCGGGAACAGGTGAAGGGAAGGCATCTGGCCTCGGAGGCGGTGACGACGCCGAAGATCGCCGTCGGGGCAGTCACGTCGGAGGAGATCGGCGACGGCTCGGTCGGCCCGAGCGATCTCGGGGGCATACCCGCGGCGCGGGTCGACAAGCCGCTCGAGTTCGGCACCTTCACCCCAAACGATTCGGAGACGCTCGCCGACCTGGGCGAGGCGATCTTCGAGACCGTGCCCGGCATGTACGACTCGGGCAATTCGGAGTTCGTCGCACCGGTCGCTGGGGTCTACGGGGTCACGGCCGCGTTCATCTGGGATCCCAACTCAACCGGGGTCAGGAGGCTGACGCTGAAGAAGAACGACTCCTACGTGATCGGTCAAAGCGAGATCTCCGCCGCGTCGAGTCAAATACAAGAGGTGTCCGGCCTCGTCCAGCTCGCCCCCGGGGACACGGTCGGCGCCTACGTTTACCAGAACAGCGGTGGCACCCTTGGGTACCCGCGAGACTCCCGCATGCACTTTGACATGCTTTGGGTTGCGCCCGGCATGTAGCCGCTGTCCCCACGGCGGGCCTGCCCCAACAACGGTCAAAGCTGCGGGGGAACGATCTTCGCGCGCTCGGTCGCGGGCGTCGCGCCCGCGCAGGACATCACCTGGTTTCAGACCCTGGCTGCACTCGCCAACTCCAGCAAGCGCCTGCCGACGAACGCCAAGTGGACGACTGCGGTCGCCGGGACCCCCGATCCCGGGGCAACTCCGGGATCGCTCTACTCAGCGCCTCCGCCGGAAGGCGACAGGCGTGAACGGCCGGCCGGGAACTCCAAGCAGCCTTCGACTGGTAGCTCAGCTGGTAGCAGCCTTTTCGAGTTGGACGGCGTTCGATGGCCCAACGCCAGTGCGAACGCGCTCGGCGAGAGTCAGGCGGCAGTGACTACGACTCGCAGGCCCGGGATGCGTCCGAACTCGGAGGCGTTGCGCGTGGCCACGCCGAGCCCATGGGCCAACGCGGTGGCGGCAATCCACAGATCGTGCGCGCCAATGACCTCGCCCCGCTCGGCGAGGTCCGCCCACACCTCGGCATGCACGCGCGCCACCGGTTCGGTGATCGGGATCGCTCGCAGCCCACCGAGCACGTGCTCGACGAACGCCCGGCGCCGCGTTCGGTGAGCTCCCGTGGCCCGCAGGGCTCCGTGCAGCAGCTCGCTCACGGTGATAACGCTGATCGCACGGTCCTCGTCCCCGAGGAGTTCCTCGACGGCGGGCGTCCCCGCGCCCCGCTCGAGGTCGATAAGCAGATCGGTGTCAATCAGGAGGGCCACGGCTCGTCCGGCGGTCCGACAGTCGCGCGCAGCGCTCGAACGTCATCGGCGAAGGCGTCATCGGGCCGCGGTGCAGTCGCGATCAGCTCGCGGAAGCGCTCCGCAGAGATGAGACGCGCCGTCGCCGGTCCGATGTTGGCGCCTGGCGCGCCGCTGCGGGTCACCTCGACCTCCTCGCCAGCGGTCACTCGATTGAGGACGTCGGAGAAACTCCGCGCCGCTTCTGTGGCGGTCAGGCGTGTCATGCGTTTAGAGTATCAGATAAATCAGATTGATTTCCGAAAACCGCGAACCGACGAGAGCCACTGCTACCAGTCCGCGGAACGATCGCCGACCAGAAACCGGTAGCAGCGGTGGTAGCACGGCGCCTGCGGACCGCATGAACAAGCCAGATGGCGGGGGTTTTCAACACATCAGCCGCTCTACTCAGGACCTCCGTCAGGTTGCGCCTGCGGGAGTAGCTCGGTGCGCTGCTGACTTGCGCGAGCGGAAGCGACGCCTGATGGGAAAAGGTCTCCAGCTTGAGGTGGAGATGAGATCCGGTGTGCTGCTGAGCGCGACCGTGCTGGGGATGGCAGCGTTGCTCCTGGCAGGCTGCGGAGACGAAGAGGACCAGGGCGCCTCGGCCGTGCGGGTGGTCGGCATTGACTACTCCTTCGAGATGCCTGACACGATCCAGGGCGGCGCGGTGACGATGAACTTCGTCAACGACGGAGGCACGCCACACGAGTTCGCGTTGGGGCGGCTCGATCCCGGCAAGACACTCGAGGACCTGGACGCTGTCCTCGCCCGTGGTGACGAGCCGCCGAGCTGGGCACACGACATCGGCGGGGTCCCTCCGATGACCCAAGGCGAGGAGATCTCGATCAGCCGGCAGCTGCGGCCGGGAACGTACGCCTTCCTCTGCTTCATCCCGGTCGCCGGCGGGGCTAAGTCTCACTACGACCTCGGGATGAAGCGGGAGTTCACCATCGAGGGTGACTCGGGGGAGTCGCTGCCCGAGCCGGACGCCGTAATCACCGCCCGGGACGAGCGCCTCGACGTGCCCCCGATCGAGGCGGGCGAGCAGACGATCGAGCTTCGCAACGATGCCTCTCGAGGGCGCGAGTTCGAGCTTTCCAGCTTCGAGCCCGGAAAAGGCCCAGAGGACGCCCAAGAGTGGTTCCGGAGCGGCTTCCGAGGCGAGCCACCGCTACAGCTGCTCGGCGCGATGCAGACGATTCCGGCGGGCACCTCCGTCTTCCTGACCGCGAACTTCGAGTCCGGCCGAGAGTACTTCGTCACCGACCCGGAGAATCGCCAGCGCGCCAAGTTCACACCGAACTGATAGGCCATCCACTCGGACGACGTGATAGTGCGGGGGTGATGTGCGGCGCTCGGATCAGGACGAGCACGGGATCGGTACCTGCTACCAGTCGCGCCGGCCATCGACTTCCGGGAACTGGTAGCACCGACCGCTGGTAGCAGCCCGCGCGCTGACCGCATGAACAAGCCAGATGGCGGGGATTTCGCTCACATCAGCCGCTCCTCGAACTGTGTTCGCTCACGCCCCGGACACCCGTCGTGGCCCCGGTAGACAGGTCGCGCTCACGAGGCGGTTGCGGCGCTTTCGTCGCCTACGGCTACCTCTGCAGCGTCACGATGCCGCGCCGGCGATCCCGCTCGCGATGAGCGCGCGGCTGATTCAGTGGTGCGTGTGGCAGGTCATCGTGGCTGCCCTCCTGCCGCCTCAGGCGGCGGCCCTGATGAACCCCCACGCCGACCGCGTTCGAGATGGCCGGCTGGGCCTCTCGGGGAACGCCGGCGAGGGCCAGCTTCACGTGACCATGCGGGCTGGTCCTCGAGCGAAGGAGAAGTGACAACCAACCGCCGGCGTGGACAAGCGGCCCCGTTTGATCTAGGCTCGAACCTGCAGGGCTCCCTGCAGGAAAGCCGCCCGAGAGCACGGAGGACAGCATGAACAACGGCACGTCACCAGCAAGCGCCGCGCGCCAGGAGATCGTCAGCTTCGAGGGCCTGCTGATCGGACCCGAAGACGCCGACTACGACGAGGCACGCAAGGTCTACAACGCGATGATCGACAAGCGGCCTGCGTTGATTGCGCGGTGCGCGGGCCCGGAGGACGTCGGCAAGACCGTTACCTTCGCCCGCGACCACGACTTGCTCGTGGCCGTCCGCGGCGGTGGCCATAACGGCGCCGGACTGGGGACGTGCGACGACGGTGTCGTGATCGACCTCTCGCCGCTCAAAGACGTCGAAGTCGATCCGCAGGCCCGCACCGTTCGTGTCGGCGGGGGCTGTACCTGGGGCGAGGTCGACCGCGCGACTAACGAGCACGGGCTGGCGACGCCGAGCGGGATCATCTCGACTACCGGGGTCGGGGGCCTCACTCTCGGCGGCGGCCTCGGCCACCTGACGCGCAAGTGCGGACTCACGATCGACAACTTGCTCGAGGCTGAGCTCGTTCTCGCCAACGGCGAGCGTGTCCGCGCCAGCGAGGAGGAGAACCCCGATCTGTACTGGGCGATCAGGGGCGGCGGCGGCAACTTCGGCGTCGTCACCTCCTTCCTCTTCCGGCTGCACGAGGTCGGCACGATCGTCGGCGGCCCGACTTTCTGGCCGGTCGAGGCGGGCGCCGAGGTCCTCTCGGTCTACCGCGAGTTCCTGCCGAGCGCGCCGCGCGAGCTGAACGGTTTCTTCGCCTTCGCGACCGTGCCCCCGGCCCCGCCCTTCCCCGAGGAGATACACCTGCGCAAGGTCTGCGGAGTCGTCTGGTGCTACGTCGGCGGCGAGGAGGACGCGGCCAAGGCGATGGCGCCCTTGCTGGACCGCCTGCCCGAGCCGCTCCTTCACGGCGTGCAACCGATGCCGCACCCGGCGCTGCAGAGCGCCTTCGACGGCGTCTACCCGCCCGGCGACCAGTGGTACTGGCGTGCCGACTTCGTCAAGGAGATCCCCGACGAGGCCGTCCAGATCCATGCGCGGTTCGGCGCCGAGATGCCGACGATGAAGTCGACGATGCACATGTACCCGCTCGACGGAGCCGCCCAAGACCTCGGCCCGTCCGACACGGCCTGGAGCTACCGCGACGCGCAGTGGGGTTCGGTCTTCGCGGGCGTCGATCCCGACCCGGCGAACGTCGACGTCATCCGGCAGTGGTGCATCGACTACTTCGAGGCGCTGCACCCGCATTCCGCCGGCGGCGCGTACGTGAACATGATGATGGACGAAGGGCAGGAGCGGGTCCGCGCCAGCTACCGCGACAACTACGACCGGCTCGCGCAGGTAAAGGCGACATACGACGGAGACAACTTCTTCCGCGTCAATCAGAACATCGAGCCGAACGCGTAAGCGACCGCTCAGCAGGCCCTCGCACACACTTCCGTGAACCTGCAGCGTCTTGGCCGACGCGACTTTATGCGACAGCCTCGCGTCAAAGCACCAGCGGAGTCGCGGCGGGCGGATTAGGGGCGGTGGCGCCCACATGATGGGCACCCGTCTACCAGTCCCATCAGCCGCCGACGCGCCAGAGACTGGTAGCCACGCCGGTAGCAACATGCTTGCAGACCGCATGCACAGGCCCGATGGCGGGGATTTCGCACACATCAGCCGCTCTTTGCAGCGCTCTTCCGCGACCTGTGACAGGCGTGAGTTGGCGCGACGAGCCCGCGACTCAGGGTGCGAGTGGTAGCTCAGCTAGCAGCAGGGCCGACTACGCCCTGAGGGTTCTACCGGTCGCTCCCGCTCCTCGCGCACAGCGACGGCGGGCTTCCCCGGGCCGAGACTCTCGCGCCTCGTCCCCTGCGAGAGCGAGCCGTGCACCAGCGCAGACGCCCGCTTTGGCTCACGCAGAAGCGCGCTACGAGGGCGGACTGTCCAACGACCAAGAGCGGCGTTCCGCTCCCGTCTGGGAGCGCGACGGGCAGCACCGCCTGC
Organism: Solirubrobacterales bacterium; assembly: GCA_046715315.1. GTDB lineage: Bacteria > Actinomycetota > Thermoleophilia > Solirubrobacterales > 70-9 > JBDTSW01. The sequence goes on from JBKJZF010000145.1 coordinate 7,439, forward strand.
GATCTACCACCGCCCGCTGGGAGGCATCACCAAGCCGCTGATCCCGTGGAAGAACCGCCCAACGTTCCAGCAGGTGGTCGAGATTACAAAGCGCGCGCCGCGCTATTCGACGGCTTCCAGCCCTCGCCGCGGAGCACGCGCACGTACCCGATCCAGACGACGTTGATCGCCGTGAGCACGATCTGCTCGCGCGCGACCTGCGGGTGGTCGAGCCACCAGATCGCGAGGCCGGCCAGGCCCGCGCGCATGACCTCCGCGGCCATCTCGAGCGGCTCGGGTCCGGGCCCGGCGATCCTCTCCGTGCCGGGCTCCTCGCGGAGAAGCACGCCCAGCGCCGCCCGCGCCTGATCCTGGACCTCGCGGTGGTCGGCCTGCACGTCGGGATCGCCGCTGGCGTCGCGGAAGAACATCTT
>JBKJZF010000146.1:0-9025 GCA_046715315.1 Solirubrobacterales bacterium
TCGGGAACATCTCGACGCACGAGTCGAGCTCCGGCAGCGCGTCCGCGCCCGGGTCGTTGAGCGCCGCGCGCACCCGGATGCGCTCCACCCGGGCCATGTTGAGCAGCTCGTAGTGGACGCCGAAGCGGGGTTCTGCGGGCAGATAGTCGACGCCGTGGACGCTGGCGAGGAAGTGGTACTCCTGCCCGGGCGTATCGCGCAGCCACCCGAGAGCCTCGAGGATCTGCGCGGGGTGGGCGATCTGGCACGCCGGGCCGTGCTGGTGGTAGGGGCCGAGCAGGGCGCCGGGGTGGGCGTCGTTGAGGTCCTGGGCGATCAGCTCCAGGCCGGGCGCGTCAGGCACGAGAACCACTCCCGCGGCTGCTCCGCTTCGCGTCCGCTGCCGCGGGGCTAGGGCCCCGGCCTGACCCGGCAGGCCCCTGCGCAGGGTCACCCGTGGCGAGGGCCGTCTCCCTCGCGAGGTCGTAGGCGTGGGCGCTGTGGGCGTTGGCGGCGGTCAGCTCGGCCTCGCGGGCCCACTCCTCGGTGCCGGCGGCGTTGTAGCGGGCCCGCCAGCCCGGGTCGGGGTTGCCGACGATCAGCTTCTGCAGCTTGTTGAACCCGTACAGCAGCGCCTCCGGGCGCGGCGGGCATCCGGGCACGTGGATGTCCACCGGCATGAACTTGTCGGCGCCCTGGACCACCGCGTAGTTGGAGAACATCCCGCCCGACGACGAGCAGGCCCCCATCGCGATCACCCACTTCGGCTCGAGCATCTGGTCGAAGAGGCGGCGGACGACCGGCGCCATCTTGATCGAGACGCGGCCCGAGAGGATCAGCATGTCGGCCTGGCGCGGGGAGGCGCGCATCGCCTCGGCTCCGAAGCGGGCGATGTCGTAGCGGGGGGAGACCACCGACATCATCTCGATCGCGCAGCAGGCGAGGCCGAAGGTCGCGGGGAAGACCGCGTTGGCCCTGCCCCAGTTGAGCACCCGTTCGAGCGTCGTGGCCAGCACCGACTCCTCGACGTGGCGCTCGAGGTCGTCTCCCTCCAGGTCGCCCCGCTGCAGGTCGCGAGCCCGCAGCTGGCGGACGCGAAGCGCTTCGATCGAGGAGGGCTGGTCGAGCGGCGCGGCCGCCCGGATCCGCTCACGCTTCACTTCCAATCGAGGGCTCCCTTTCGCCACACGTAGACGAGGGCCACCAGCAGCAGCGCGACGAAGATCAGGATCTCGGCGAGGACGAAGAAGGAGTCGGCGGCGTTGAGGATGACGCCGACCGGATAGAGGAAGACCACCTCGATGTCGAAGAGGATGAAAAGCATCGCGACGAGGTAGAAGCTGACGCCGAAGCGGAAGGTGCGGGAGACCTCTGTGGGCAGGCCGCACTCGTAGGGCTCGCTCTTCACCTTGCTGGGCCGCCGCGGCCCCACCAGCCCGTTGAGCATCGCCAGCGTACCTCCCACGATGACGCCGAGGCCGGCGAAGATGACCACTGGGAGGTAGCTGCGCAGCATTCTCGGTACGGTTTTATACGACTTTGTGCGGGCCTGCTACATAGTGATTTTCCGCATGAGAATGCCGGAATCCCGACCCGTTCGGGCGGGTATCGGGGCTAATCGAGCCCTGGAGCGGAAGGCGACCTGACCTTGGACACAGTTCACCTGATCGTCGGCGTCGCCGTGCTCGCCTCCAACCTGGTCGCCGGGATCTGGGGCAGCGTCGCCTGGATCCGCCACCAACCCTCGGTCGGCTTCTGGTACGCGCTGCGCTTCGCCCAGGTCGCGGTGGTGGTCCAGGTGATGGTGGGGGCGGTCCTGCTGCTGTTGGGCCGCGCCGCGCCGGACGAGCTCCACTACCTCTACGGCGTGCTTCCGCTCGCCGTCTCGCTGCTGGCCGAGGCGGCCCGGGCCGGCGCCGGGGAGCGTGAGCTCGAGGGCCTCGACTTCGACGCGCTGCCGAGGGCCCGACAGCAGGCGGTCGCGATGGCGATCGTCCGTCGCGAGACCGGGATCATGACCGTCTCGGCGCTGGTGATCGTCTTCCTGGCGCTGCGCGCCGCTGCCACCAGCACCCTGCTGTGAGCCGCGCTGCGCCTGCGGCCGGTCATCCCAGCCCGCGGTAGCCGCCGCGCCAGAACAGCATTGGCTCCCCGCCCGGGGCACCGGCCTCGAGCACCGAGCCGATCAGGATCACGTGGTCGCCGCCGTCGTGCGCGTCGCGAAGCGCGCACGCCACCCACAGCGGGCAGCCGTCGACGATCGGCACTCCGGCGTGGTCCGTCCAGGGGACCTCGGCCCACTTCTCGGGGTGGGGCACCTTGGTCGCGAACGCCCGCGCGATGCTCTCGTGGCCGGCGCCGAGGACGCTGATCCCGAAGCGCCCCGCCTCCTGCACGGCGGCCAGGGTGCGCGAGCCCCAATCGAGCGAGGCGAGCATCAGCGGCGGGTCCAGCGAGAGCGACGTGACCGCGTTGGCGGTGGCTCCGAGCGGGCCCGCGGGCGACGGGGCGGTGACCACGGTGACACCCGTCGGCAGATGCGACATGGCTTCGCGGAACTCGTCGGGGGATGGCGCGGTCATCTCAGGCGGGAGGGAAAAGTATGATGCCGCCCGCGTGCGGCCCGTCCTTCTCACCACAGCGGCGATTGCGGCGGCGCTTGCCCTGGCCGCCTGTGGCAGCGAGGGCGTCAAGGTGCCCGCCGACGACCCCGCCCACGCGGGGGCGGAACTGTTCGCCCAACGCTGCTCCGGCTGCCACACCCTGACCGCCGCCGGCACCCAGGGCTCGGCCAACCGGGCGCTGCGAAACCAGGGCCCGAACCTCGACGAGCGGATCGAGACGCCCGGGGACGTGCTCCACGCGATCCGCAACGGCGGCTTCTCGGGCGCGATCATGCCCCAGAACATCGTCGTCGGCGACGATGCGCAGGAGGTCGCGGACTTCGTCGCCGAGTACGGGGGAACCAAGGTGGACCGGCCCCCGTCGCCGCAGACCGACAGCGCGGCCGCTCCCTAGAGATGGGTGACCCCACACCCCCACGCACTCGGATGACGCACGGACAGCGTCGCCGGATCGCGCCCGTCGAGACTCGACCGTACCCAGGGGTACGGCCTTCGCCCGCCGACCACGCCCGGCTCGCTGCCGTGCGCCCCCGCGCACGCGCGGGCGCGGCGTCACCCATCTAGGGGCCGCCTCGCTCGACCTTCGCCGCATCCGCGACGACCCGGCCCCCGTTCGGGAGGCGCTTGCAAGGCGCGGCGCCGGCGACCAGCTCGACGAGCTGCTGCGCTTCGACGCGCGCCGGCGGGAGCTGCTGCCGCGGGTCGAGGAGCTTCGCGCCAGCCAGAACCGAGCCTCGGAGCAGATCGCCGAGGCGAAGCGCTCCGGCGGCGATGCCGACGACCTGATCGCCGAGATGGGCGAGGTGGCCGCCGAGGCCAAGAGCCTGGGCTCGGAGCTCGACGAGGTCGAGGCCAGGCTCGACGAGCTCGCCGTGGCGCTCCCGAACCTGCCCTCCCCGGACGCGCCCGACGGCGACGCCGACTCCGACGCGGTGGTCCTGCGCGAGGTCGGCGAGCGTCGCGCCTTTGACTTCGAGGTTGTCGACCATCTCGACCTCGGCCAGCGCCACGGGTGGATCGAGACGGAGAAGGCCGCGGAGGCCTCGGGCTCGCGCTTCGCCTACCTGCTCGGCGACCTGGTGATGGTCGAGCTGGCGCTGGTGCGCCTCGTCGTCGAGCTCGTTCGCGCCGAGGGCTTCGAGCCCGTCGTCCCGCCCGTGCTGGTCCGCGAGGGCCCGCTGCGCGGCACCGGGTTCTTCCCGGGCGAGCGCGAGATGATCTACGAGGTCCCCCACGACGAGCTCTTCCTGGTCGGCACCTCGGAGGTCTCGCTGGCCGCCCTGCACGCCGGCGACATCCTCGAGGCGGAGGCGGTGCCTCGCCGCTACGCCGGCATCTCCACCTGCTTCAGGCGTGAGGCCGGGGCTGGGGGCAAGGACACGCGCGGCATCTTCCGCGTGCACCAGTTCGACAAGGTCGAGATGTTCTCGTTCGTGGCGCCGGCGGACTCCGCGGCCGAGCACGAGCGGATCCTGGCGATCCAGGAGCGGATCCTGGCGACGCTCGAGATCTCTTACCGGGTGGTAGACATCCCGGTCGGCGACCTCGGCGCCCCGGCGGCGCGGAAGTTCGACTGCGAAGCCTGGATCCCGAGCCAGGAGCGCTACCGCGAGCTCACCTCCTGCTCGAATACCACCGACTTCCAGGCGCGCCGCCTCGACGCCCGCTTCCGCCCGCAGCCGGGCTCGGGCCCCGAGTTCATGCACACCCTCAACGGCACGGCCGTCGCGGTCGGCCGCACGCTGATCGCGCTGATCGAGAACGGCCAGCGCGAGAACGGCTCGGTCGAGCTGCCCTCGGCGCTGGTCGAAGCCGGGGCGCCGCCGTCGATCCCCGCCTAGCGCTTCGGGTTCACCCTGGGTTTCCGCGATTTCGCCGCCCCGGGCGGCACAAATGCGAAGAGCTGGCTACTCCTCGCTCTTGTCGAGGTCCAGGGAGCAGGAGTTGATGCAGTAGCGCTTGCCGGTGGGGTTGGGGCCGTCGTCGAAGAGGTGGCCGAGGTGGCCGCCGCAACGCGAGCAGACGACCGCGGTGCGCTTCATGAACAGGGAGTTGTCGGGCCGCAGCTCGACCGCGTCGGAGTCGGCCGGATCGAAGAAGCTCGGCCAGCCGGTGCCGGAGTCGAACTTGGTGTCGGAGCTGAAAAGCTCCTGCCCGCAGGCGCGGCAGCGGTACATGCCCTCGTCCTTGGAGTCCCAGTAGGCGCCCGTGAAAGCTCGCTCGGTCCCCTTCTCGCGCAGCACGTGGTATTCGTCCGCCGAGAGGTCCTCTCTCCACTCCGCCTCGCTCTTTTCCATCTTCTCCATCGAGTCCTCCTAAGTCTTTTCTCTCCATCAGGTTAGTCCGCGCTCGAGGGCCGTCATTACGCCCGGTTCTACCATCGATGGATGGACCAGGTCCCCCCGATCGAGCCTCTTTCCGCCCCCGCGCCCGCGGAGGGCCTGCGGATCCTGCGGCCGCTGCGGATCCGCGATTTCGCACTGCTCTTCGGCGGCACCACCGTGTCGCTGTTCGGCGACGGCATCTACCTGGTCGCGATCGCCTGGCAGGTCTACGAGCTCTCGAACGCCCCCACGGCGCTCTCCATCGTCGGGGTCGCCTGGACCCTGCCGATGGTCCTCTTCCTGCTGGTCGGCGGAGTGTTGGGCGACCGCTTCGACCGCCGGCGGCTGATGATCGCCGGCGACGCTCTTCGCGCCCTGGCGATCGGTGCGATCGCCGCGCTGGCGCTCGCCGACGCGCTCGAGCTGTGGCAGGTGGTCGCGCTGGTCGGGGTCTACGGCGCCGGCGAGGCGATCTTCGCGCCCAACTTCCAGGCCGTCGTGCCCGACGTGGTTCCCCAGCACCTGCTGGTCGAGGCCAACTCGCTGCAGCAGCTCGCCGAGCCCGTCGCCTTCCGTTTCATCGGGCCGGCGATCGGTGGCGCGCTCATCGCCGCCCTCGGCACCGGCGTGGCCTTCGCCGCCGACGCCGCCACCTTCGTCGTCTCGATGGTGTGCATCGGCCTGATGGCGCCGCTGCCGGCGGCGCGTGGGGACAGCCGGGCCTCGGTGCGCGAGGACATCCGCGAGGGCCTGCGCTTCGTCCGTTCCCAGGCCTGGCTGTGGGCGACGTTCCTCTCGGCGGCGCTCACCCTGCTGCTCTTCCTCGGCCCGTTCGAGGTGCTGGTTCCCTACATCGTCAAGAACGAGCTCGGCGGTGGAGCCGACGCCCTCGGGATCATCCTCGGTGCCTCGGGCGTGGGCGCGATCGTCTCCGGGCTGATCGTCGGGCAGCGGGGGATCGGCCGCCGGTTCGTCCTCTGGGCGTATCTGGGCTGGACCGTCTCCGTCTTCTGCCTGGTCGGCTACGCGCTGGCGACCACGGCATGGCAGGCAGTGCTGATCGGGTTCGTCTCCGGGATCGCCTTCACGGTCGGGAACATCATCTGGGTGACGCTGATGCACCGTTACGTTCCGACGCACCTGCTGGGCAGGGTGAGCGCGCTCGACTGGCTCGTCTCGATCGGGCTGACGCCGATCTCCTTCGCGCTGGCCGGGCCGCTGGCCGAGGCGGTCGGCGCCGAGGCGACGCTGATCGGCGCCGGGGTGCTGGCGGCGATCGCCAGCGCCGCCTTCCTTGCGGTCCCGGGGATCCGCGAGCCCGAGCGCTGGGACGCCCAGGGGGTGGCCCCGGCCCGGGCCTAGTATCAGCGCCCGTGTCCGCCCAGCCCGAGTCCTTCTACGTCGCCGACGGCGACGGCTTCGTCGCCACAGAGCTGACGCGCGGGCCCTGGGACCCGGGCTCCCAGCACGCGGGCCCTCCGGCGGCACTGATCGGCCGCCAGATCGAGGGCATCGGATCGCAGGCGCCGATGCGGGTCGGCAGGATCACCCTCGAGATCCTCCGCCCGGTGCCGATCGCCCGGCTGCGGGTCGAGGCGGAGGTGGTTCGCCCGGGGCGCCGGGTCGAGCTGGTCGAGGCCAGGCTGTTCGAGGGGGAGACCCTGCTGATCCGCGCCAGCGCCTGGCGGCTTCGCAGCGGCAGCATCGACCTCCCCTCCGGGCTGAGCGGCGCCGACGGGCAGGGCGATCCGGGCGAGACCGCCTCCACACTGCGCCCGGGGTTCGCTCCCCCGGGGCCGGCCGAGGTGGTGGAGCGGGACTATTTCCCCACCGGCGACGCCGTCGGCTACCACACGGCGATGGAGTACCGCTTCTGCGCGGGCGGCTTCTTGGAGCCGGGCCCAGCGATGGCGTGGATGCGGATGCGCTGCCCGCTCGTCTCCGGCGAGCAGCCGTCGCCCCTGCAGCGGGTCCTCGCGGCCGCCGACTCCGGAAACGGGGTCAGCGCGGCGCTCGACTGGCGCCGGTGGCTGTTCATCAACGTCGACCTGACCGTCCACCTGCACCGCCTCCCCGTTGGAGAGTGGGTCTGCCTGGACGCGGTCACGATCCCCGAGCCCGACGGCGTCGGCCTCGCCGACACCGCCCTCTACGACGAGCTGGGCCCGCTCGGCCGGGCTGCGCAGACCCTGCTCGTGCAACCCCGCCAGGGCCCCTAACCCGGCCCCCGACCTCCGGGTCGTCGCCGAGGCGGGGGACGTCGATTCGACCCTGCGCTACGTGCGCGGGCACCACCCCGACGTGCTCATCCTCGACCTGAACATGCCCGGCGGCCCCAGCGTGCGGCCACACCAACGGCGAGATCGCCGAGGAGCTCTACCTGAGCGTCTGCACGACCGCGATCAGCCGTCGCAGCCGGTGCTCGTCGAGCGACTTGCCGATCTCCAGCGGCCCCTCCTCCATGGCCCCGCGAATCTAACCGCGAAATGCGGGTACCGTGCCGGCATGGACCACAAGCTGAGAGGGATCTACCTCAACGACCACTTCGCCGGCTCGGTCGCCGGGCACGAGCTCGCCCGCCGCGCGGCGGGCAGCAACGAGGGAACCGAGCTGGGAACGTTTCTCCAGCGCCTCGAGTCCGAGATCGCCGAGGACCGCCAGATGCTGGCCGACGTGATGGACCGACTCGGCGTGCGCACCGACCAGGTCAAGCGGACGCTCGCCTGGGGCGCCGAGAAGGTGGGACGGTTGAAGCCCAACGGCCAGCTCCTCGGCTACTCGCCCCTGAGCCGCCTGGTCGAGCTCGAGGGGCTGCACGTGGGGATCTCGGGCAAGCTCTCGCTCTGGCAGGTGCTGGAGGCAACCCCGGCCCCGGAGCTGGGCGAGTTCGACTTCGCCGGCCTCGCGGGCCGCGCCCAGCGACAGCTGACCGAGCTCGAGCCGTTTCGCCGCGCCGCCGCCCAGGAGGCGTTCGAGGCGGACTCCGCGAGCGTCAGCGCCTAGCCGAGCCCGCGCAGCGCCGCGACCACCGCCCGATCGGCCTCGAGCGGGCCGCCGGTGGCGCCCCGGACCCGGGGCGCGAACTCGCGGACCATGTGCGCGACCAGGGCGATGTCCTCGTCGCGAGGGGCCGAGCCGAAGGCGACCTGGCGGACGCCGGCGCGCAGCACCGGCTCGGGGACGTGCGCGAGCGGGAGCTCGTTGGTGAGCACCACCCGGCCGAGTCGCTCCCTCACCGGCCCCAGCGCCTGCGGGGCGCGGAGGATCAGCGTCTCGGTCAGCAGATCTCCCATGCCGGTGGCGAGCAGAGCCACCGCGCCGGCCCTGCGAGCGACCTGATCGGGGTGGCGCAGCGCCCAGGCCGCGATCGTCATCGCGCCCATCGAGTGGCCGCAGAGCACGGCCCGCTCGCCCTCCGCAAGGGTCGCGGCGAGGACGGCGTCAAGATCGTCGGCGAAGGCCTCGATCGAGTAGTCCCCGCCTGCCGAGGGCCCGCTGCGGCCGTGCCCGCGCAGGTCGTAGGCGACGATGCGTGTTTCGGTGAGCTCTGCGATCTCGCGATGCCAGAGCTCGAGCGAGCACATCCAGGCGTGGACGAGAACCACCGCCGGCCCGTCGGCGGGGCCGAACCACGATGGGATTCATGGATCGAGTGAAGCATGCCGCCGAGTCGGCGCAGGCCGCGACCAGCAAGGTCGGCGTCGGCGCCTCGGCCGGGCAGATGGACCTCGCCAACCGCGCGCAGACCGTGAGGCCGGCCGCGGGCGGCCCATACGAGACCGAGACCAACCAGTACATCTATCCCTCGGCCCCGTTCGCCGAAGGCGATCAGGTCAGCCCCAAGGTGGCTCCCGACAACCCCAACGAGGTGATGATCTTCGGCAAGGCCTAGGGCGAAGCCAGCTGGCTAGCCGTTGAGGCTGACCGAGCCGTCGGCGGCGATCGACCAGCCCGGGTTGTGGGCGACCTCCCACGGGTGGTCGTCGGGGTCGAGGAAGGCGGCCGAATACCCGCCCCAGAAGGTCTGGGCGGGCTCGCAGACGATTCGGGCGCCGGCCGTTTGCGCCTGCTCGATCACCTCGTCGACCTCGGCGGGGG
>JBKJZF010000147.1:0-3859 GCA_046715315.1 Solirubrobacterales bacterium
GGAAGGGATCCCGAGCTTCGAGATCGAGGACTTCCGGGCGATCACCGAGGCCATTCGGGCGGCGGTAGATGACGTGATCGTCAACTACTCGACCGGGGCGATCGGGGTGCCGAACGAGAAGCGAGAGGGGGGCCCGGGCGAGGTGAGCGTGTGAGTCGCTTCGAGGACGCGGTGATCATCACCTGCTCGATCTCGGGCGCGATCGCCAACCGCGACCAGTGCCCGGCGATCCCCTACACGCCGGCCGAGTACGCGGCCGAGGCCCGGCGCGCGGTCAATGAGGGCGCCTCGCAGATCCACATCCACGCCCGCACCTCCGAGGGCGTTCCCTCCTATGAGATCGAGGACTTCCGCGCGATCACCGAGGCGATCCTCGACGAGGTCGGCGACGTGATCGTCAACTACTCGACAGGGGCGATCGGGGTCCCGATCGAAAAGCGCCTCGCCTACCTGCGCGAGCTGCGCCCCGACGTCGCCGCGCTGAACATGAGCTCGATGAACTACGCCAAGTACTCGAAGCGGCGCAAGGACTTCGTCTTCAAGGCCGTGTTCGAGAACTCCTTCGACACGATCATCGAGTTCCTGACCACGATGGGCGAGCTTCACATCAAGCCCGAGCACGAGTGCTTCGACGCCGGCCACGTCGCCAACCTCGACCCGCTGATCGACATGGGCCTGGTCACCGAGCCGCACCAGATCTCTCTGGTGATGGGGGTCAACGGCGGCATCCGCCCGAACGCCGCCAACGTCGGCGTGATGGCCGACCAGATCCCGGGCGGGCCCGCCACCGGCGCCAACTGGCAGGTGATCGGGATCTCGCGCCAGCAGTGGATGCTGCTCTCGGCGGCGCTGACCCTGGGCGGGAACGTCCGCGCCGGCCTCGAGGACAACCTCTACCTGCCGAACGGCGAGATGGCCCGCTCCAACGGCGATCTGATCGCCAAGGCCCATCAGATGGCCGAGGACGTCGGCCGCCGCGCCGCCACGGTCGTCGAGGCCCGCGAGATGCTTGGGCTTGCGAAGTCCGAATGACGCGGCCTGCCGACCACCCCGCCGCCCCCGGACGCGGAGCGGAGGAGGCGGCGGGCACTGGTTCCCTGGAGGGCCTGACGGTCCTCGACCTTTCCCGCCTGCTGCCGGGCGGGTACTGCTCGCTGTTGCTGGCCGACGCCGGCGCCGACGTGATCAAGGTCGAGGACACCCGCATGGGCGACTACGTCCGCTGGGCGCCGCCCTACTACGGCGACGACTCCCACCAGGCCCTCGGCACCCGCTCGGCGCTGTACCTCTCGCTCAACCGCGGCAAGCGCTCGATTCGGCTCGATCTCAAGTCCGACGCCGGCCGCGAGGCCTACCTGCGCCTGGTCGCCGGCGCCGACGTCGTCCTCGAGAGCTTCCGCCCGGGGGTGCTCGAGCGGCTCGGGATCGGCTACGAGACGCTGCGCGAGGCCAACCCCGGGATCGTCGTCTGCGCGATCTCCGGCTACGGCGCCGCTGGGCCCAACACCGCCCGAGCCGGCCACGACACCAACTACCTGGCGCTGAACGGCCTGCTCGGCCTGACCGGGGCGGCCGGCGGCCCGCCGGTGCAGTCGGGCGGCCAGATAGCCGACCTCGGCGGCGGCGGGATGATGGCGGCCTGGGCGATCCTGGCGGCGCTGTGGCAGCGCCAGCGCTCGGGGGAGGGGCAGTTCGTCGACGTCTCGATGACCGACGGTTCGCTCTCCTGGCTGGCGATGGTCGCGGGGGGGTTCCTCTGCGACGGCGAGGTCCCGCGGCGGGGAGCGGGCATGCTCAACGGCGGCGTCGCCTGCTACCTGCCCTACGAGGCCGCCGACGGCTGGATCAGCTGTGGTGCTCTCGAGCCGAAGTTCTGGAAGGCCTTCTGCGAGGGGGCCGGGCGCCCGGACCTGCTCGCCCACCAGTTCGCGGCGCCGGGCTCGGACGGCCACGCGCAGATCGCCGAGGTCTTCAAGGGGAAGACCAAGGCCGAGTGGGCGGCGTTCAACGACTCCCACGACTGCTGCATCGAGCCCGTGCTCGACCTCGACGAGGCGCTCGGCTCCGAGCTGATCCGCGAGCGCCAGATGGTCGTCGAGATGGAGCAGCCCGAACTGGGGCCGGTGCGCCTGCTGGGGATGCCGGTGAAGTTCTCGCGGACGCCGGGCGACGCGGCGAGGCCTGCTCCGGCGCTCGGCGAGCACACCGAGCAGGTGCTGCGTGAGGCGGGGATCGCCGACGACGAGCTCGCGGCGCTGCTCGAGTCGGGCGCCGCCGCCGGGCTCAACCCCGACGCGGAGCAGGAGAGGTTCCTGGGATGAGCGCGCCGGCCGCGGAGTTGCTCAAGGTCTCGGAGCTGTCGGAGCGCTCGGGCGTGCCGGTGGCGACGATCCACCACTACCTGCGTGAGGGCCTCTTGCCGGACCCGGTCAAGACCTCGCGCAACATGGCCTACTACCCGCCCGAGTTCGTCGAGCGGATCCGCCTGATCAAGCAGCTCCAGGAGGAGCGCTTCATGCCGCTGCGGGTGATCCGCGACCTGCTCGCCCGCGAGGACGCCGACCCCGAGCGCCTGCAGGCGATGCTCGAGTTGGAGGACCGCATCCTCGACCGCGCCCTCGCCGGCGAGCGCGAGCGCACCCCCACCGAGGAGGTGGCGGCCGGCTACGAGGTGCCCCAGGAGGTCCTCGACCGCCTCGCCGAGCTCGACATCCTCACCCCCGACGACGACGGCTACTCGCCCTCGGACGTCCGCATCGTCGAGGCGATCTCGCGCTTTCGCGCCGGCGGCTACGACGAGACCCTCGGCTTCACCGTCTACGACACCCTGCGCTACAAGCGTGCGCTCGAGCCGCTGGTCGCCGAGGAGGTCAAGGTGCTGACCGACCGCCTCGCCGGCGACGTCGACCCGGAGCGCGCCGTCGAGATCATCGAGGCCGGGGTGGGGCCGCTGAACGAGTTGCTGGGGGCGCTGCACACGAAGCTGATGGTGGCCGCGCTGGAGCGCTCCACCGAGGGTGAGAGCTCGTGAGCGACGAGGCCAAGCGCGACCAGGTCGAGCGCCTTCGCCCGGAGGCCTTCGAGGCCTTTGCCGAGCGTGCCGCCGAGGGGCCGATCGTGATGCTGAACCTGCTGGCGTTCGAGCCCGAGGGGGGAGAGGAGCGCTACGCGGAGTACGCGCAGGCGACGGCGCCGCTGCTGGAGCGAGTCGGCGGGCGCCTGCTGGCGGCCTACAGGCCCGCGCCGACCCTGATCGGCGACGACGACTGGGACCTGGTGGCGCTGGTCTCCTACCCGAGCCGCCAGGCCTTCCTCGAGATGGTCGGATCGCCGGAATACCAGGCGATCGCGCACCTGCGGACCGAGGCGCTGCGCAAGGCCGCGCTGGTGCCGATGGACCCGGCCGACGGGTTGCTCGGCTAGCGCCGACGCCCGACCCGCGAGCTGGCGATCTCAACGGACCCTTCCATGCGGACGCTCACGCCGACGCCCGTGGCGCGTAGCGGTGGTGAAACATGAGCGAGTTGCCGTCTGGATCCTCGAAGAAGGCCATGTGGCAGACGCCCGAGTCGAGCGTCTCGCCGTGAAAGGCGATGTCCTGCGACTCGAGGCCTGCGCGAGCGGCCTCGACGTCCTCGACATGGAGCGCGATCGGGTGGTCGCTGGGGTGGAACTCGCGCCCGACCGCCTCGGCGCTCATCAGCTGCAGAGTCAGGCCCCCGGTCTCGAACTCGGCTCCGTCGATTTGCCCGTACCGGGCGGAACACGGCAGGCCCAGCGTCGTGCCGTAGAACTCCGCCGCGGCGTCGAAGTCCTTGACGAACACCGTGACGAAGTCGACGCCGGTGATGACGGGTGT
>JBKJZF010000148.1:0-15549 GCA_046715315.1 Solirubrobacterales bacterium
CCTGCCGGCTTCTGGCTGCCCGAGTGCGCGTATGAGCCCGGCCTCGAGGCGCTCCTGGCCGAGCGCTCGCTGCGGTACTTCTGCACCGACCAGTCGGCGCGGGAGCCCAACCTCGCCGCCCTGGTGCCGGCGGCCACGCGGTCGGGCCCGGTGGCGTTCACGATCGACTGGGAGGCGGTGGGCTGGCTGTGGTCGCTCGACGGCTATCCCTCGGACCCGCTGTACGCGGATCTGCACCGCAAGAGCCTTCGCGGGGCGCGGCCCTGGTCGATCGGCGGCGGCGCCTATGACCCCGTCGCCGCGGCGCGACGAGCGCGCGAGCAGGCGGCGGAGTTCGTCGAGGCGGCCTCGGCCCGGCTGGCGGCTTTCCGGGCCGCGCGCGGCCGCCCGGGGTTGATGGTCTTCGCGATCGACACCGAGCTGCTCGGCCACTGGTGGTGGGAGGGCCCCGAGTGGCTTGCCGAGGTCTGCCGGCGGGCCGCCGGCGCGGGGGTCGAGATGACCACCCTGGCGCGGGCGCTCGAGCGCCACCCGCCCGAGGCGCGGGAGCTGGCCCGCTCAAGTTGGGGCGAGGGCAAGGACCTGCGCACCTGGGACTCGCCCTCGGTCGCCGACCTCGCCTGGGCGGCGCGGCGGCTGGAGCTGCGCCTGCTGGGCGAGATCGGCGGGCGCAGCCTGGCCGACCCCGCGGCGAGGCGCGCCACGCGCGAGCTGCTCGCCGTTCAGGCCAGCGACTGGGCGTTTCTGGACGGGCGCCGGCAGGCGGGCGACTACCCCTTCCAGCGCGCCACCGCCCACGCTGAGGCGCTGCTGGAGGCCATACACTCCGTCTTCGAGCCCGATCCGCGCCTGCGAAACCTGGCGCCAGACCTGAGCCTCGCCCCGCTCACAGAACCTTGAGCCGAGTCCTGATCCTCTCCTGGGAGTACCCGCCGCTGATCGAGGGCGGCCTCGCCCGGCACGTCCGTAAGCTCTCGGAGGGCCTGGTCGAGCGCGACGTCGAGGTCCACGTCCTCACCCGCGGCGGCGAGGAGTCGCCGGCCGACGACGTCGTCGGCGGGGTCCACGTCCATCGCGTGATCGAGCCCAAGCGACCGACCGACCTGGGCGAGTTCGTCGCCTGGGTCGAGCGCATGAACGCCGACATGCTCGCCGCCGGCGTCGAGCTCGGCGACCGCTTCGACTTCGACCTGGTCCATGGCCATGACTGGCTCGTGGCGATTGCCTGCGACCACCTGGCGCGGCGTTTCGACGCGCCGCTGGTGACGACGATCCACGCGACCGAGCACGGCCGCCACCAGGGATGGGTCGACAAGCACCCCCAGTCGTACATCCACGGGGTCGAGCGGTGGATCACCAACCGCGCCGACAGGGTGATCGCCTGCTCCTATTACATGCGCGAGCAGGTGGCCGACATCTTCGCCGTCCCCGAGGGCGGAATCTCGGTGATCGGCAACGGCATCGACCCCGACGACCTCCAGCCCCAGCCGGGCCCCGAGCTCGAACGCCTGCGCGCCGAGTTCGCCGACCCGGAGCAAAAGCTCGTCCTGCTGATCGGCAGGCTCGTCTACGAGAAGGGCTTCCAGCTGGCGCTGGAGGCGATGCCCAGCGTGGTCGCCCAGGTGCCGGGGACGCGCTTTCTGGTCGCCGGCTCGGGCACCCACGAGTCGGAGCTGCGGCGCCAGGCGGGCGAGCTCGGCCTGATGGAGCACGGAAGCTTTCTCGGCTGGATCGGCGACGACGTGCTGCACTCGCTGTACCGGATCGCCGACGTCTGCGTCGTCCCCTCGATCTACGAGCCGTTCGGCCTCGTCGCCCTCGAGGCGATGGCCTCGGGCTGCCCCTGCATCGTCGCCGACACCGGCGGGCTGCGCGAGGTGGTGCCCGCCGACGGCGCCGGCCTGCGCTTCGCCGCCCGCGATCCCGAGGCCCTGGCGGAAGTCGCCGTCCGCCTGCTGCGCGACGACAAGCTCGGCGAGCGCCTGATCGAGGAGGGCCTCGAGCATATCCGCGGGTTCGACTGGGCCGACGTCGCCGAGCAGACGGCCTCGCTGTACGGCGAGCTGGTCGGGGTGGAGCGCGCCTGAGCCATCAGGCCGGTGGAGCCGAGGGGCTTGGCCAGCGCAGGGTCGCGGGAGCCTCGCGCTCCCTGATCACGCGTGCCGGCACTCCGGCGGCGACGACGTTGGCGGGCACGTCCTTGGTCGCGACGGCATAGGTCCCGAGGACCGAGTTGTCGCCGACGCTGACGCCGCGCAGGACGCAGGCGCCGTAGCCGATCCAGACGTTCGAGCCGACCTCGACCGGCAGTTTGTAGATCCCCTGCTGGCGGATCGGGCGCTCGACCTCGACGATCCCGTGGTCGAAGTCGATGAACATCGCCCGGTCGGCGATCACGCACTGCTCGCCGATGCGGACGTGCTTGAAGGCGGAGATCGTGCACTCCTGGCCGATCACGGTCTTCGCCCCGATCTCGACCTCGCCCTCGTGGCAGCGGAGCTTGGTCCCGTCGCCGATCCAGGTGAAGCGGCCGAAGCGCAGCTTCCCCCGCCTGCCGATCTGGATCTGCAGGTCGCGGCCGAAGAACACCGGGCCGTCGGTCTCCCAGCGCCAGCCCGCCGGGGTCAGCAGCCGCCGCCACAGATAGCGCCACAGCAGGCGCGCGTACTTGGCGTTGAGCATGCCGTTGGCGGCGAAGAAACGAATCGAGCGGATCAAGGTCGTTGGAATCTAGTCACACGCGGCGCCTAGACTGCGCGCCCGATGGCCGAGTCGACCGAGGCAGCCGAGCAGTCGCTGGCCGAGCGCGTGATCGCCGGCGAGGGTCGCGCCCTGGCCCGGGCGATCAGCATGGTCGAAAATCGCGACCCGGAGGGCGACGCCCTGGTCGCCGAGCTGTTCCCGCGGACGGGCGCGGCGCGCGTCGTCGGGCTCACAGGCCCTCCGGGGGTCGGCAAGAGCACCCTGATCGGGGCGCTGACCAAGGAGATCCGCGCCGACGGCAGCGACGTCGGCGTGCTCTCGATCGATCCCTCCAGCCCGTTCACCCAGGGCGCCGTGCTCGGCGACCGGATCCGCCTCGCCGACCATTTCCTCGACCCCGGGGTCTTCATCCGCTCGATGGCCACCCGCGGCTCGCTCGGGGGCCTCGCCGAGGCGGCGCTGCAGGCGGCGCTGCTGATGGACGCGTCGGGCAAGGACTACGTGCTGCTGGAGACGGTCGGCGTCGGCCAGGGCGAGATCGACGTCGTCGATCACGCCGACACGATCGTGCTCGCGCTGATGCCCGGCTCGGGCGACTCGATCCAGGCGCTGAAGGCCGGCGTGATGGAGATCCCCGACGTGATCGTCGTCAACAAGTGCGACCACCCGCTGGCCGACACGATGGTCCGCGAGGTGCGAAGCGTGCTCGCGCTCGGTCCCGCCCGCGCCTGGCGCGTCCCGGTCGTGAAGACCGAGGCGATCGGCGGAGAGGGGATCGTGAAGCTGCGAGAGACGATCGACGAACACCGCGCCCACATCGAGCAGGAGGGCACGCTCGAGGCCCGCAGGGCGCGCAACCTCCGAGCCGAGGTGATGGGCATCGCCGCGGCTCGCCTTCGCCGCGACCTCGAGCGCAAGGCGGACGAGGACCCCGAGTGGGCTCTGTTGCTGGAGAGCGTCGTCAGGCGGGAGACCGACCCGGCGACGGCGGCACGCCGGCTGCTCGAGGGCGAAACGCCCTAGCTGCCATTCGCCCGTCGTCTAGGCGGCGGCCGACCAGTCGTAGGGGTGTGGCTTCGACCCCGCGATGGGGATCTCGGCGACTACCCGGTTGCGGTGCCCGAACTCGTTGCGGATCACCTTCACCTCGGACCACTCGTCCAGCGTGGCGAATGCGTCAGAGAGCTGCAGCGCCAGCCGTGATGGCTTGCGCCTACGGAACCCGACGTTCTCCTCCGGTGTTGCCATGCGAATTCCCCTCTCGTAGGAGGCAGGAAACGGCGCCCACTCTAGGTCCGGCCGAGGACGTAACCACCGTCACGCACGGGGCGAAGCCGCAAGTTGGGCCGAAATCAGCAGCCGAGCTGACGCGCGATCACCATCTGCTGAACCTCGTCGGTGCCCTCGCCGATGGTGAGGATCTTGGCGTCGCGGTAGAAGCGGCACACCGGGTATTCCTCGATGTAGCCGTAGCCGCCGTGGATCTGCACGGCCTCCTCGCAGGCCCGGACCGCGAGGCGGCCGGTCTTCAGCTTCGCCTGCGCCGCGGTCAGCGTGAACGACCGACCCGCGTCCTTTTCCAGCGCCGCCTTGTAGGTCAGCAGGCGCCCCGCCTCGATCTCGGCCGAGATGTCCGCGATCTTCGCCTGGATCGCCTGGAACTTCGAGATCGGCTGCCCGAACGCCCGGCGTTCCTTCGCGTAGGCGATCGCTTCGTCGAGGGCGCCCTGGGCGAGCCCCACGCCCATCGCGGCCACTCCGATCCGGCCGCCGTCGAGGATGTGCAGGAACTGCTTCAAGCCCTCTCCCCGGCGGCCGAGCAGGTTCGACTCCTGCACGCGGCAGTCCTCGAAGGCGAGCGGCCGGGTGTCCGAGGCGTTCCAGCCCATCTTCCGGTAGGGCTCGCCCTGCTCGTAGCCGGGGGTGCCGTTGGGGACGATGATGTTCGAGATCTCGCGTGAGCCGTTCGAGCCGGTGAGCGCGGTGATCGTCACGCAGCCCGAGATCTCGGTGCCGGAGTTGGTGATGAACTGCTTCGCTCCGTTGATCACCCACTCGTCGCCGTCCAGCTTCGCGGTGGTCCGCGTCGCCGCGGCATCCGACCCGGCGTCGGGCTCGGTCAGGCCGAAGGCGGCCAGCCGCCTGCCGGCACAGAGCTCGGGCATCCACTCCGACTTCTGCTGATCGCTGCCCCAGAGGTGGATCGGCATCGTTCCCAGGGAGGTGTGGGCGGCGAGCGTGATGCAGACGGAGGAGTCCACCCGCGCCAGCTCCTCGACTGCGAGGGCATACGAGAGCGTGTCCGCGCCGCCGCCGCCGTACTCCTCCGGGAAAGGAATCCCCATCAGCCCGAGCTCGCCGAGCTTGGCGACGATCTCGTAGGGGAACGCCTTGGTGCGGTCGAGCTCCTCTGCGACGGGGCGAATCTCCTGACGTGCGAAGTCCCGGACGGTGTCGCGCAGCAGCCGCTGGGTGTCTGTGAGGCCGAAGTCCACGGCGGAGGCCGGTCGCGCCTACGAGCCGGCCAGGTCTCGCGCGAGCGCGACCAGCAGGCGCACGCCGAAGCCCGTCGCCCCGTTGCCGACGTAGTCGCGGCCGACGTCCCAGGCGGTGCCGGCGATGTCGAGGTGAACCCATGGCTTGGCGTCGACGAACTCCTCCAGGAAGGAGGCCGCGTAGATCGAGCCGGCCTTGCGCTTGGCGGAGGCGTTGGTGAGGTCGGCGACCGACCCCTTCGTCAACTCCTTGTACTCCTGGTGAAGCGGCAGCCGCCACGCCAGCTCGCCGGTGCTCTCGGCGGCCTCGGCGACCTCGGCCGCCCAGGCGTCGTCGTTGGAGATCAGCCCGGCGTAGGTGGAGCCCAGCGCGACCAGGATCGCCCCGGTGAGGGTGGCGAGGTCGACGACGCGGTCGGCGCCCAGCTCGCGGACGCAGTAGGTGAGCGCGTCGGCGAGGATCAGCCGGCCCTCGGCGTCGGTGTTGTTCACCTCGACGGTCTTCCCGTTGAGCTGGGTGATGATGTCGCCCGGGCGGGTGGCGGTGCCGCTCGGCATGTTCTCGGTCGAGGGGATGACGGCGACCAGATCGATCGCCACGCCGAGCTCGGCGATCGCGGACACGGCCTCCAGCACGGCGGCGCCGCCGGACATGTCCATCTTCATCTCCTCCATCTTCGAGGAGGGCTTGATCGAGATCCCGCCGGTGTCGAAGGTGACCGCCTTGCCGACCAGCCCCAGGCGCTCGCCGGCGTCGGAGCCGCGGTAGCGCAGGACGATCAGGCAGGGCTCCTCGGCCGTCCCCTTGGAGACGGCCTCGAGGCCGCCCATCCCGAGCTCGGAGATCTTCTCCCGGCCGAAGACCTCGACCTCAATGCCGTCGAACGCGGCCGCGATCTCGCGCGCGCGGTCGGCGAGGAAGGTGGGGTTGGCGACGTTCGCGGGCAGGTTCTGCAGCTCGCGGGCCCGGTTGGTCGCCTCGGTCGCGACCCTGGCGACGTTCGCCGCGTCGCCGATCTCGCCGGCGTCCGTCCCCTCGCCGGCGACGAGCGCCAGGTGCTCGAGGCTCGTCGGGGAGGGATCGTCCTCATCGCGGCCGCGGAAGCGGTCGAAGCGGTAGCCCGTGAGGATCGTGCCCTCGACGATCGCCGCGGCCGCCTCCGCCGCTTGCAGGTGCTTCGAGGCGGGCAGCTCCCAGGCGATCGAGGTCGCGTCGAAGCGCTGGGCGTGCTTGGCGGCGACCGCCGCCGCCACCCGCAGGCCCTCGGCGTCAAGCTTGTCGGCCGAGCCGAGCCCGACCACGAGCACCCGCTCTGTGGCGCTCGGGCGAAGCACGGTGGCCTTCCTCGCGGCGGTGCGCACATCGGCGGCGCCCGCCACCTCCGACAGCGGGGCCGATAGCTCCTCGCCGGCGGTGAGCGCGAGGACGCGGAGATCCGCCTGGGCAACTGAATCGCTGGAGATGACATCAACCTGCATGGGGTGGTGTTCTAGCATTGGCAGCCCTTCGGCCCTGAGGCCCTCTATCCGACAAGGAGACACACGCATGCCCCAGACCGTGATCCTCGGCACCGCCAGGACCCCCTTCGGGAAGATGGGCGGAGCGCTCGCCTCGAAGAGCGCGGTGGAGCTCGGGGGCGTGGCGATCTCGGCCGCCCTGGAGCGCTCCGGAGTCGATCCCGAGCAGATCCAGCAGGTTGTCTATGGGCAGGTTCTGCAGGCGGGACAGGGCCAGATCCCCTCGCGCCAGGCGCAGATCGCGGCCGGGATCCCGAAGGAGGTGCCCTCGGAGACGATCAACAAGGTCTGCGCCTCCGGCATGCGCGCCGCCGGCCTCGCCGACCAGGCGATCCGCGCCGGCGACATCGAGGTCGCGGCCACCGGGGGGATGGAGTCGATGAGCGGCGCGCCCTACCTGCTGCCGGGAGCGCGCTTCGGCTTTCGCATGGGCGACGTCACGGCGGTCGACGCGATGACCCACGACGGGCTCACCAACCCCTTCACGCAGAAGCAGATGATCCACGAGGCCAGCGATGTCTCGAACGAGCTCGAGATGACCCGCGCCGACATGGACCGCTGGGCCGTGCGCTCGCACCAGCTCGCCGCCAGGGCCACCGACGAGGGCCGCCTCGCCGACGAGATCGTCGCCGTCACGGTGAAGTCGCGCAAGGCCGAGACCGTCGTCGAGGCCGACGAGGCGATCCGGCCCGACTCCTCGATCGAGGGCCTGGCCAAGCTGCCCGGGATCGGCGGCGAGGACGCGACCCACACCGCCGCCAACGCGCCTGGCGTCAACGACGGCGCCGCCGCCGTGGTGGTCGCCTCGAGCGAGTGGGCCGAGCGCGAGGGCCACCCCCCGCTCGCCAGCGTCCTCTCCTACGGGGCGGTCGCCGACGACTTCGCCTACCTCGCGCGGACGCCCGCCAAGGCAGCGAAGCTGGCGCTGCACAAGATCGGCAAGACGCCCGAGGACGTCGACCTCTGGGAGATCAACGAGGCGTTCGCCTCGGTCGCGATCAACTCGGTGCGGATGCTCGGGGTGGACGACGAGAAGGTGAACGTCAACGGCGGCGCGATCGCCCTCGGCCACCCGATCGGAGCCTCCGGATCGCGGATCGTCGGCGCCCTCGTCCACGAGCTGCGGCGCCGCGGCGGAGGCCTGGGCTGCGCCGCGATCTGCTCAGGCGGCGGTCAGGGCGATGCCATCGTCATCGAAGTCAACGGGGGCTAGCGGGGAGGCCGCCCGCGGGGCGGCCTTCTTCGATCTGGACAAGACGCTGATGGCCGGCTCGTCGGGCATGGTCTGGGCGCGGGTCTCCTACGAGGCGGGCGGCATCTCGCGCCGGCTGCTGGTGCGCTGGGCGCTGGACCACCTGCGCTACCGCCTGCGCGGCGCCAGCGACGAGGCGGCGGCGCAGGTGATGAAGGAGGTGCGTGAGCTGATGCGCGGGATGCGCGCCCGGGACCTCGAGCGCCTCGGGCCGTTGGTGCTCGGCGGGGTGCTGCCGCGGATCTACCCGCAGATGCTCGACGAGGTCCACGGCCACCAGGATCAGGGCCGCGCGACCTTCATCGTCAGCGCCGCCGGGGTCGAGCTGGTCGAGATGCTCGCCCGGGTCCTCGGCATGGACGGCGGCATCGGCACCCGCTACGAGATCGACTCCGAGGGCCATTTCACCGGCGAGCTCGACGGCCCTTTCATGTACGGCGAGGGCAAGGTCGAGGCGATGCGCCACTACGCGGCGGACCACGACATCGACCTGGCCGAGTCCTTCGCCTACTCCGACTCCGCCTCGGATCTGCCGATGCTGCGAGCCGTCGGCAGCCCGGTGGTCGTCAACCCCGACACCGATCTCGCCGCGGTCGCCCGCCAAGAGGGCTGGCGGGTGATGCGCTTCGAGAAGCTCGGCAGGCGGCTGGCGATCCTCGGCGGGACGATCGCCGCGGCCGCGGTCGGCGGCATCGGCAGCGTGCTCGTCTCGCGCCGGCGGTCGAGTAGGCTCGGCGGTGGTTGGCTATGAGGTGCTTTAGCACCGAAACTGGCGTGTCAGGCGGCGAAGCCGCCGCAGGTATTCATGGACGCGCAGCTCGCCTTCGCAGGTAGCGCCCGCCAGGCGCAGATGCTGCGAGACCGCGAGGTCTCCTCGCGCGAGTTGACCGAGGGCTACCTGGAGCGGATCGAGCGCCTGGACCCGAGGCTGAACGTGTACTGCGTGGTGCTCGCCGAGAAGGCGCTGGCCCAGGCCGACGAGGCCGACCGGCGGATCGCGAGCGGGGAAGAGGCGCCGCTCCTGGGGGTGCCCGTGGCGATCAAGGATGTCGAGGACATCGCCGGCGAGCCGACCGCGTTCGGGACCGGCGCCTTCGAGGGCACCGCGGCCACCGACTCGCCGATGGTCGCGAGACTGCGCGAGGCCGGGGCCGTGTTCCTCGGCAAGACCAACCTCCCGGAGCTTGCGATCTGCGGGTTCACCGAGTCGAAGACATGGGGCGTCACCCGCAACCCCTGGGACACCGACCGCACCACCAGCGGCTCCAGCGGTGGCAGCGCGGCCGCGGTCGCAGCCGGCCTGTGCGCGGCGGGCTCGGCGTCAGACGGCGCCGGCTCGATCCGCAACCCGGCCGCCTTCTGTGGCCTGTTCGGCCTCAAGACCCAGCACGGCCGCATCCCCTTTTGCCCGGCCGACCACTGGCAGGGCCTGTCGGTCACCGGATGCGTGACGCGAACGGTGCTCGACACCGCCCTCTGGCTCGACGTGACGATGGCCCATGAGGGTGAGGCGGCAGCGCCGCCCCCGCCGGCACGGCCCTTCGTCGAGGCCGCCCGGACGCGGCCCGGGAAGCTGCGCGTCGCCCTCTCGACCAAGCCGCTGCGCGCGGTGGCCCCGCCGATCGTCACCGACGAGGTCAAGCGTGCCGTCCACGACACCGGCGAGCTGCTGGGCTCGCTGGGCCACCAGGTCGCCGAGCGCGACCCGGCCTACGGCCTCGCCGGCAACAACCTCGTGCCCCGGTACCTCCGCGGAGTCACCGACGACGTCGCCGGGGTGCCGCACCCGGAGCGGCTCGAGTCCCGCACCCGCGGCTTCGGCCGCCTCGGGTCGCTGTACCCGGCGCCGGTGGTGCGCCGGGCCCGCCGGGCGGCCGAGTCGAACGCCCGGCGCATCAACGCGCTCTTCGACGACTTCGACGTGCTCATCACCCCGGTGGCCGGCGAGCTTCCCTTCGAGGTCGGCCGCTGGGAGGGATGGGGAGCAACGCGCACCCTGCTCGGGATGAGCCGCACCTACTGCTTCGGGCCGATCTGGAATCACACCGGTCAGCCCGCCGCCGCCGTCCCGGCGGGCATCGGCACCGAAGGGCTGCCGCGGTCGGTGCAGCTGGTCGGCCGGCCGGGAGACGAGGCGACGCTGCTGTCGCTCGCGGCCCAGATCGAGGCCGAGCGCCCCTGGGCGGACGCGCGGCCGCCGGTCTCCTGACCTCGCGCCGACCTGAACAAATCAGCGAGGGCGTCGAGCCGGGGGCGATTCCACCGTCCCTGGCGACTTTGTTCGGATATGCCGAACAAACCCGCCACCGGGGCTGTCGTGCCCCGCCGTCGGGCGGTTTACGTGGCGGCAGCCACGAACGACTCGGCGACGGTGGTCGGCGTGTTGCGAGCGTTGCTCCGCCGCTGAGGCCGCGATCTACACTTCCCGCCATGGCGATCGAGCCCGAGGCACGCCGGCGCGCGCACCAGTGGCGGCAGGAGGCCTACTCCGACAAGCCTGAGCGCGACGCCCTGTTCGAAACCATCTCCGGCGAGCGGGTCGAGCCCCTTTACACCGAGGAAGACCTCGCCGACTGGTCGGCCGAGCGCGACCTCGGCCATCCCGGCGAATTCCCCTACACCCGTGGCGTCTACCCGTCGATGTATCGCGGTCGCCTTTGGACGATGCGCCAGTTCGCCGGCTTCGGCTCCGCCTCCGAGACCAACGAGCGCTTCCGCTACCTGCTCGACCACGGCCAGGTGGGCCTATCGACCGCCTTTGACATGCCCACCCTGATGGGCCTCGACTCAGACCACGCCCGCAGCTTGGGCGAGGTTGGCGTCGAGGGGGTGGCGATCGACACCGTCGACGACATGGAAACGCTGTTCGCCGGGATCCCCCTGGACGAGGTCACCGTCTCGATGACGATCAACGCCCCGGCGGCGATCCTCTTGGCCTTCTACGTAGTCGCCGCCGAGGAAAACGAGATCGCGCCCGAGCGGCTCGGGGGCACGATCCAAACCGACATCCTCAAGGAGTACATAGCCCAGAAGGAGTGGTGCTTTCCGATCGAGCCGGCGCTGGGACTGGTCACCGACATGATCGAGTGGTGCTCTGAGCGGATGCCGCGCTGGCATCCGATCTCGATCTCGGGCTATCACATCCGTGAGGCCGGCTCGACCGCCGCCCAGGAGCTGGCGTTCACGCTCAAGGACGGCTTCACCTACGTCGAGCGCGCGATCGAGCGCGGCCTCGACGTCGACGACTTCGCCCCTCGGTTGAGCTTCTTTTTCAACGCCCACCTCGACTTCTTCGAGGAGATCGCCAAGTACCGCGCTGCCCGGCGCATCTGGGCGCGCGAGCTGCGCGACAGATACGGCGCCACCCGCCCCGAGGCGATGCGGATGCGCTTTCACACCCAGACCGCGGGGGTGTCGCTGACCGCCCAACAGCCCCTGGTCAACATCGTCCGCACCACGATCGAGGCCCTGGCCGGGGTCTTGGGCGGCACCCAGTCCCTTCACACCAACTCCTATGACGAGGCCCTGGCGCTGCCGACCGAGCAGGCCGTTCGGATCGCGCTTCGAACCCAGCAGGTGATCGCCCACGAGACCGGGGTGACGAACACGATCGATCCCCTCGGCGGCGCCTACTTCGTCGAAAAGCAGACAGACCAGATCGAGGCCGCCGCCTATGAGTACTTCGCGCGCATCGACGAACTGGGCGGGATGGTGGCGGCGATCGAGCACGGCTTTCCCCAGCGCGAGATCGCCGACGCCGCCTTTCGCTACCAACGCGAAGTCGACAGCCGGCAGCGGATCGTCGTCGGCGTCAACGACTACCAGGTCACTGACGAGCAGCAGATCCCGACCCTGAAGATCGACCCGGAGATGGAGCGAAAGCAGGCCGGCCGCCTTCAGGCGACCAAGGCCGCACGCGATTCAGCCGCGGTCGAGGCCACGCTCGCCGTACTCAAGCAGGCGGCCGCCGCAGAGGGCGACAACCTGATCGAGCCGATCCTCGACGCCGCCCGCGCCCGCGCCTCCGAGGGTGAGATCGTGGCGGCGCTGCAGGAGGTCTTCGGGACCTACACCGAGCAGCCGGTCTTCTGAGCCCAGCTTCGGCGCTAGGCTTCCCGCGCCGATGAGCGAGGAAGCGAACGAGCGCAAGATCCGCGTGGTTGTGGCCAAGCCCGGCTTGGACGGCCACGACCGCGGGGCGAAGATCATCGCCCGCGCCCTTCGCGACGCCGGCATGGAGGTGATCTACACGGGCCTTCACCAGACGCCCGAGCAGATCGCCGCGACCGTGGTCCAGGAGGACGCGGACGCGGTCGGGCTCTCGATCCTCTCCGGCGCGCACATGACCCTGGTGCCCCGGGTCGTCGAGCTGCTCAACGAGCAGGGGGTCGACGATGTCGTGTTGACCGTGGGGGGGACGATCCCCAACGACGACATCCCCGAGCTCAAGCGCCTCGGCGTGGACGAGATCTTCACCCCCGGCGCCCCCACCGACGAGATCGTCGAGTTCATCCGCGGCGCCGTCGGCGAGCGCTCGGCGGCCTAGAGCGCCTCAGCGTCTGCAGATCGCGAAGGAGGTCAGCTTTGCGGGGGTGGCGGCCTGGGTTGCCTCCACGTAGCTGAGCCCCGCCGAGGCCGGCGCCGCCGCGGCCAGCATCGCCATCGCCGCGGCGCTCGTGATGATCGCCGTTCGGCGTCTGATCAGCGGCAGATCGCGTAGACGGTGATCTCGCGCTTGCGGGAGGACGTGTTCTCGAAATAGGCCGCCCAGATGTCGTCATTGATGCCGTCGGAGTCGGCGTCGGCGGGGTAGATCGAGCTGATCCAGCCCTTGCCGTTGCCGACCGCGATGTGGGCGCCGCCGCCGGTCACCTGGTCGCCCGAGCCGCATTTCTTCTGCACGAACCCCTGGCTCGTCGGATTGACGTCGACCGTCTTGGTCCTCACGGTCGTCTTCTTGGGCCCGCAGAGCGCGTATGCGTAGATGTAAGCGAAAGGGGTGCCGGACTCGAAGAACGTCGCCTCCCAGCCGTCGTCGCGGACCTTGTCGGCGTCGGGGCCGTCGTAGGGACGTGAGCTGCGGGCAATGGTGTCCTCCAGGTTGCCGCTCGAGAAGAAGCCGCCGCCGTAGACGTGCTTGCTCGGCGGGCAGGCGGCTCGGACCGTCTTCTCGCTGCCTGCCTGGAGCTTTTTCTCCTCCATCCGCCTCGTCGGCTGGGTCGAGTCGCAGATCGCGAACGCGCGGTGGGTCTGAGTGCCGGCGTACACGTCGGTGAACTCGGACCAGTTGGTAGCAGGCTCGCCCGGGTAAGAGGCATGAATCTCGACCGCGCCGAAGCCACCTGTGGAGAACACACCGCCGCCCACCGCGAAGCTCGAGAGCGGGCACTCGGCTTTGGTGAACCCTCGGTTGCCTGTGGTGGTGCTGACGCCGCCGCTCTCCACGTAGCTGAGAGCCGCCGAGGCCGGCGCCGCGCTCACGAGCGCCGCCGCCGCGAGCGCGGCTATGAGCCCGGCCGTCCTCACAGTCCCAACTCGAAACCCCGCCATGACGGCCACCGTATAGGTGCGGGCGGGGTGGGTCAAGGACACAGACGGGCCGATTGACTGGTCAGTCAAACGTGCGTTCGGGCATGTAAGATGCCCGCCGCCGGGTATCCCCGACCCCACTCGAACCCGGCTCCACCAACCCCCTAGCCGCACGCCGAAGGAGGCTCGACTTGAAGATCTGTTGCCTCGTCAAAGAGGTCCCGGATGCCGCCGTCCAGAAGCGGATCGACCCGAACACCAAGCGGCTCGATCGCTCCGGCGAGAAGAACCTGAACCCGTTCGACACCCACGGCATCGAGGCCGCGATGCAGATCCGCGAGGGCGGTAACGCCGACGTGGACGAGATCGTCGCGGTGACGATGGGCCCCGACACCGCCGTGCGCGCGTTGCACAAGGCCGTCGCCCTCGGGGCCGACCGCTCGGTGCACCTCAGCGACGGCGCGCTGGAGGGCTCGGACGTGTGCGCCACCGGCTACGCGCTGGCGAGGGTGCTGGAGTCGGAGAGCCCCGACCTCGTCCTGCTCGGCCAGCAGTCCGACGACGGCGAGTGCTACACGATCGGCGCCGTCGTCGCCGACCACCTGAAGATGCCCTCGCTGACGCAGGTGATCAAGATCGACATCGCTGACGACAAGCTCACCTGCGAGCGCCAGGCCGAGTACGGCTACGACACGGTCGAGATCGACCTGCCGGCCGTGATCTCGGTCGGCGACGCGATCAACGAGCCACGCTACCCCAGCCTGAAGGCGATCATGGGCGCGAAGAAGAAGCCGCTCGACACCAAGGCCGCCGGCGACGTCGGCATCGAGGCCGGCCAGGTCGGCGAGCAGGGCTCGAAGACGCAGGTGCTCGAGATCAACCCGCCGCCCCCCAAGCAGGTCGGCGAGATCATCGAGGACGAGGACACCAACGAGACGGTTGAGAAGATCGTCGCCTGGCTCGACGAAAGGAAGCTGATCTAGATGGGTGGCATCCTGGTCTACGCCCTCCACGATGACGAGGGCACCTTCAACAAGAACTCCCAGGGGGCGATCTCCGAGGCGGCCAGGCTGGCCGGCGAGCTCGGGACCGAGGCCGCCGCGCTGGTGGTCGGCGACGTCTCCGACGAAGCCGCAGCGGGGCTCGGCGCATACGGCGCCAAGCGGGTCTTCCGCGCCAAGTCGGTGCCGGAGGGCCTTGCCCAGCCGATCGTCGACGCGATGGCGAAGGTGATCTCCGACGAGGGCTTCTCCTACGCCCTGTTCGGCGGCGGGCTGCTCGGCTTCGAGATCGGCGCCGGGCTCACCGCCCGCCTCGACGCGGGGGTGACGATGGAGGTGACCGCGGTCAAGGTCGCCGACGGCAAGCTGGTCGCCGAGCGGCCGGTGCTCCAGGACTCCGCCGTGGTCGATGTCGGCTACGTCGGCGAGCCCGGGATCATCATCGGGCGCCTCAACGCCTTCGACGTCAACGAGGGCGGCGACGGCTCGGCCGAGGTGGTCGACGTCGCCGTCGAGCTCTCCGAATGGTCGGGAAAGGCGCGGATGGTCACCCGTGGCGAGCAGCGCGGCGAGGACGTCAACATCGAGGACGCGGACATCCTCGTCGGCGGCCGCCGCGGGCTCGGCGCGGCCGGCAACTTCAAGCTGGCCCAGGAGCTGGCCGAGGCGATGGGCGGCGCCGTCGCGGCGACCCGCGCGGTCGTCGACGCCGGCTGGTACCCCTACGCGGCCCAGATCGGCCAGACCGGCAAGACGGTCGCGCCGAAGCTCTACCTTGCGGTCGGCATCTCCGGCGCGATCCAGCACAAGGTGGGGATGCAGAACTCCGAGGCGATCCTCGCGGTCAACAAGGACCCGAATGCGCCGATCTTCGAGTTCTGCGACCTCGGCATCGTCGGCGACCTCCACAAGATCCTGCCGAAGCTGACCGAGGCCATCAACGCCAAGAAGGGCTAACGCCCGATGCCCGCGGCCGCCCCAGCACAGTTCCCGCCGCCCCGGGAACCCCCCGCGCCCGTGGGACGGCCCCCCCCCCCAACCCCCCCCCCCC
>JBKJZF010000149.1:0-8355 GCA_046715315.1 Solirubrobacterales bacterium
CCGCTGCCGCGCAAGCTCGGGATCAAGGCGGGCAACGCGGTCGCCTTCCTCGACGCGCCCCCCGAGCTGCCCGCGGCGCTGGGTGAGCTGCCGGACGGGCTCACGGTGCGCTCCAGCGCCCGCGGCCGCAACGACGTCGTCGTCTGCTTCGTCACCTCCCAGGCCCGGCTGCGACGGCGCTTCGCCGCGCTCAGGCGCTCGATCGAGTTCGACGGGCGGCTGTGGATCGCCTGGCCCAAGCGGGGGTCGGGGGTCCGCACCGACATGACCGAGGACGTCGCCCGCGAGGTCGCCCTGGCCAACGGCCTCGTCGACAACAAGGTCTGCGCGATCGACGAGACCTGGTCTGGGCTGCAGCTCGTCTACCGCTTGGCCGACCGGCCGGGTTAGGCCAGCCGCTCGCGCACCTCGTCGGTGGCGCAGAAGTCGGCGATCGCCCGCGACAGGCGCCCGCCCTGCCAGGCCAGCGGCGCCTCTCCCGGCTCCTCACCGATCAGCCGCGCTCGCGGCAGGCTCTCGGCCCACACCTCGGCGACCGCGTGCGGGTGCCCGGGGTCGGCGTCGTCGTGGCTGGCGACGACCAGCGCCGGGACATCGAGGAACTCGAGCTCGGACAGCCCCTCGAACGGCAGCGAGCGCGCAACCTCCCGGATCGCCTGCGCCACGGCCTCCGGGTGGCGGTGGTCCTTGATCCGCTCCGCGGTGAAACGCAGGATCGTCTCCCGCCAGGCCGGGTCGAGGTCGCGGTCGTAGGCCTCCAGGAAGCCGTCCACCCCCCCACGCTCGAGGCCGTCGGCGAGCCGGTCCCAGGAGGCGAGCGACTCGGGGCCCGGCGGCGTCCCGGTGACCGCGGGGCCGACGAACACAGCCCCGGCGACGCGCTCGGGGTTGCGCAGCGCATGGGCGGCCGCGGTGTGCGCGCCCATCGAGTGGCCCGCGAGCACGACGCGCCCCTCCCCCGCCCTGGCGGCGAGCACCGCCTCGACGTCGGCGGCGAGGTGTTCGTAGCCGTAGGAGCCCTCGGTCGCGGGCGCAGATTCGCCGTGGCCACGAGCGTCGTAGGCGATCGTTCGGTGGCCGCTGCGGGGCAGGACCCTGGAGCGATGGACCACGTAGCGGCGGGTCGCGGTGAGGCCGTGGAGCAGGACGACGACGGCGCTGGCGTCGTCGACAGCGATCTCCTCCCCGGCGAGGTCCACCCCGCCGGAGGCGACGGTGAAGGCCTGGGGGTCGAGCGGCCTGGCCTGCGGGGCGGCCATCGGCCTGCTAGGAGAGGGTGATGCTCTCGATCACGACCGGGACCACGGGCTGGCCTCCGGCCGGGCCGAGGGCGGGGTCGGCCTGAGCCTCGATCTTGTCGACCGTGTCCTCACCGCTCGTCACCTTGCCGAGGATCGCGTAGTCGGCCGGCAGCCCGGCGTCGGCCGCGGTGACGACGAAGAACTGGCTCCCCGAGGTGCCGGGAGGCTCCGCCCCGGTCTTCACCATCGCCACCGTGCCGCGGGTGTAGGAGGCGTCCACCGGCGGCTTCTCGGTGACCGAGTAGCCGGGGCCGCCGCTGCCGTCGCCGGCGGGGTCGCCGCCCTGGATGACGAAGTCACTGACGACGCGGTGGAAGCCGGTGCCGTCGTAGACGCCCTTGTCGACGAGCTGGGCGAAGGAGCTCGCCGTCTTCGGCGAGTCCTCGGTGTCGAGGGCGAACTCGAACTCGCCGCAGTTGGTGCTGATGGTCGCGGTGATCTTCTCACCGGGCTCGACCTGCTTGGTGGGCGGCTTCAGCTTCACGTTCTTGGGCTCCGGCGGAGCGACGTCCTCACACGAGCCCCCGCCCGCCGACGTGGAGGTCGACGTGGTCGAGCTGGGCTCCGAGTCGTCGCCACACGCGGCCAGGCCCGCGGAGAGGGCTGCGGCGGCCAGCAGGGCGGTCAGGGTCGGTCGGCCGGGTCGTGACATTGGCCGAGCAGCCTACGCGAATAGGCTGGCCCGGTGAGCGCGCCCGGCCGGCGAAACCTGCTGCTCGTCAACCCCTCGGCGGGCCGAGGGCGGGTGAAGGAACTGCTCCCCCGGGCGCGGCGCGCGCTCGAGTCCCGGCAGGTCGAGCATCGGGTGGTGATGACCACGGGCCTGGAGCAGGGTTCCGAGGAGGCTCGGGCCGCGGTCGCCGCCGGCGAGACGGTGATCGTGATGAGCGGCGACGGCCTGATTGGCCAGGTCGGCGGCGTCGTCGCTGAGGCCGGCGGCGTCCTCGGGGTGATCCCCGGGGGCCGGGGCAACGACTTCGCCCGCGTGCTCGAGATCCCGGACGACGTCGAGGCCGCAGTTGAGGTGATCGCCACCGGTGAGATCCGCGAGCTCGACGTCGGCGAGGTCAACGGCATGCGCTTCCTCTGCATCGCCAGCTGCGGCTTCGACTCCGACGCGAACCGGATAGCCAACGAGGCCAAGCGCATCCGCGGCCAGGCCGTCTACCTGTACGCGGCCCTGCGGGCGCTGGTGGAGTGGAAGCCCGCCCGCTTCACCCTGACGCTCGACGGCGAGCGCCTCGAGTTCACCGGGTACTCGGTCGCCGCCGCCAACAGCCGCGCCTACGGCGGTGGCATGTTCGTCGCCCCGGCGGCCGAGCTCGACGATGGCGTCCTCGACGTCGTCTGGACCGGGGCCGTGAGCAAGCGCCGCTTCCTGGCTAACCTGCCGAAGGTGTTCAAGGGGACCCACGTGGACAATCCCGAGGTCACCGTCAGACGCGCTTCCGAGGTGGTGATCGAGGCCGACCGGCCCTTCGCCGTGTACGCCGACGGCGAGCACCTCGCCGACCTGCCGGCCACCGTGCGCGTGCTGCCGCGAGCGCTGCGCGTGATCGCACCCGCCGGGTGAGCGCGCTCTTTCGGACCAAGGTCACCCTGGCGCGGGCGACTGGGGCGCTCAGCCGTCGCAGCGGTCGCGGCGGGGGCACCACCCTGCCGGGACGCCTGCTGCTGCGGATGGCGCCCGACGCGATCGCCGAGCTCGGCAAGGGCCTCACCGACGGCTCGACCGTGATCAGCGCGACCAACGGCAAGACGACGACGGCCGGGATGATCGCCTCTGCGCTGCGTGCCGCCGGCCGCGAGCCGGTCCACAACCACGCCGGGTCCAACATGACCTGGGGAGTGGCCACGGCGCTGCTCGAGGGCGACGGCACCGAGGGCCTGTTCGAAGTCGACGAGGCCTGGCTCCCGAATGTCTCCGCGGCGCTCGACCCGAAGCTGATCGTGCTCTCGAACCTCTTTCGCGACCAGCTCGACCGCTACGGCGAGCTCGAGGAGCTGGCCGACCGCTGGGCCGAGCTGGTGGCCGAGCGCTCGGGGTCGACGGGCTTCGTGCTCAACGCCGACGACCCTTTGATCGCAGACCTCGGCCGCGACCGCAAGCTCGAGCGTCGCCCGGGGGTCACCTACTTCGGGATCGAGGACCCCAGCCAGGCCCTGCCCGCGCTCCAGCACGCCCACGACGCGAAGCACTGCCGGCGCTGCGGCGCCCCCTACGCCTATGAGCGGGCGTTCGTCGGCCACCTCGGCCACTACT
This sequence comes from Solirubrobacterales bacterium, assembly GCA_046715315.1. GTDB lineage: Bacteria > Actinomycetota > Thermoleophilia > Solirubrobacterales > 70-9 > JBDTSW01. The sequence goes on from JBKJZF010000149.1 coordinate 3,565, forward strand.
CCTGCCCGAAGTGCCACGCCGATCGCCCGGCCCCGGATGTCGCCGCCGAGCGGATCGCGCTGCGAGGCATGGACGGCGCTGACGTGCGGGTGCGGACCCCGCAGGGCACCGCCGAGATCAGCCTCCCCCTCCCCGGCCTCTACAACGTCTACAACGCGCTCGGCGCGCTCGGCACGGCCCTCCGCCTCGGCGTGCCGCTGGAGGTCGCGGTCAAGGGGCTCGAGGCCGTCGAGAGCGCCTTCGGGCGCGTCGAGACGGTTGCGGTCGCCGGCAAGGCGGTGTCGATCCTGCTGATCAAGAACCCCGCCGGGGCGAACGAGGTGCTGCGCACGCTGCGCCTCGAGGGCGACTCCAGCGGCGCTCGACTGGATCTGTGGATCGCCCTCAACGACGGCATTGCCGACGGCCGCGACGTCTCCTGGGTCTGGGACGCCGACTTCGAGCTGCTCGGCGGAGCGGTGCGTAGCGTCGTCTGCGCCGGCACCAGGGCGCCGGAGATGGCGGTGCGGCTCAAGTACGCCGGGCTCGACCCCTCGCTGATCACCGTCGTCGAGGGCATCGCCCCGTCGCTCGACCACGCCGTCGCCGAGGCGCCCGGGCGGCTCTTCGCCCTCCCCACCTATACCGCCCTGCTGGAGCTGCGCACGCTGCTCTCCGAGCGGGGCCTGGCACGGGAATACTGGGCATGAGCGCGGCCGCCCAGCCCCGCGCAGATGTGATCTGGCACGAGATCGAGTGCGGCGGCTACGCCGCCGACCTGCCGCTGTGGGAGGAGCTGGCCGCCGGCGCCGAGGGCCCGGTCCTCGACCTCGGCTGCAGCTCGGGCCGGGTCGCGCTTCACCTGGCGCGCCGGGGGACCGCGGTCCACGGCGTAGACTCGAGCCCGGTGCTGGTCGAGGCCCTGCAGGCGCGGGCAGACACCGACGGCCTGGCGGTCACCGCCGCCGCGGCCGACGTCCGCGAGGTCGAGTTCGAGCCTGCCGGCCACGAACTCGCCTTGGCGCCGATGCAGCTGATCCAGCTCCTCGGTGGCGCCGACGGTCGCACCGCTGCTCTGGAGCGAATCGCGCACGGCCTGGCCCCCGGCGGGCTGGTCGCCTGCGCGATCATCGAAGCCTACGAGGAGGCGCTCGGCGAGGCCGGCCCGGAGACGGTGCCCGACGTCCGCGAGGAGGGCGGCTGGATCTACTCGAGCCTGCCGACGGCGGTGGCCAGGGACGGCGACGTGCTCGAGGTGCGGAGGCTGCGCCAGATCGTCTCGCCCGACGGGGACCTGTCCGACGTCGAGCACGCCGATCGCCTCGACGTGGTCGACGCCGCGACCCTCGAGCGCGAGGGTGTCGCCGCCGGCCTCGTTGGGGCCGGGCGGCGTTCGGTTTTCCACTCCCAGCTGCACGTCGGCTCCACCGTCGTCGTCCTCGCCAAGGAGGCGTGATGGAGCTGCGCGCGCTCGCCCTCTACCCCGAACAGATGAACATCTACGCGGACCGGGGCAACATCCTCTTCCTGCAGCGACGGTGCGAGTGGCGTGGCATCGGCTTCGCCTACGCGGCCGCGGGGCCGGGGGAGACGTTCGACGCCGGCGCCCACGATCTGATCTACATCGGCGGCGGCCAGGACCGCGACCAGCGACTGGTCGCGGCCGACATGGTCGCCGGCAAGCGCGAGCCGCTCGCCGAGGCGGTCGAGGACGGGGCCGTCGTGCTCGCGGTCTGCGGCGGCTATCAGCTCCTCGGGCACAGCTACCAGCTCGGTGACGAGCGGATCGGTGGGCTCGGGCTCGCCGACCTGGAGACGGTTCGCGAGCCCGGCGAGCGCCTGATCGGCAACGTCGCGATCGAGGCTGACCTCGGCGCCGGCCCGATCACCATCGCCGGCTTCGAGAACCACGGTGGCCGCACCCGTCTCGGCGACGGCGCACGGCCGTTCGGGCGGGTGCTGAAGGGGTTCGGGAACAACGGCAAGGACGGCTTCGAGGGCGTTCGCCGGCTGAACATGTTCGGCACCTACCTCCACGGCCCGCTGTTGCCCAAGAACGTCACCCTCGCCGACCGCCTGATCCAGCTCGCGCTCGCGCGCCGCCGGGGTTCCGAGCCCGAGCTGGCGCCGCTCGAGGACTCGTTCGAGGCCGCCGCCCACGCCTCGGCGCGAGCCGCCGCCGGCGTCGGCTGACCCTCAGCGTCCACTGGAGCCGAAGCCGCCCTCGCCCCGCGCGCTCGTCGCCAGCGCCTTCGCCTCGACCGGCTCGACGTCGGCGAAGGGGGTGATCAGGAGCTGGGCGATGCGCTCGCCGACGGCGATCTCGAAGGGCTCGGTGCGGTCTGTGTTCAGCAGCAGGACGCGGATCTCGCCGCGATAGCCCGCGTCGATCAGCCCGGGGGCGTTGACCAGGGCGATGCCGTGCCTGGCTGCCAGCCCGGAACGGGGCAGGACCAGCCCCGCGTGGCCGTCGGGGATCTCGACGGCGACGCCGGTTCCGACGCCGGCGCGCTCACCCGGACCAAGCGTCGCTGCCTCGGCGGCGTAGAGGTCAAGGCCCGCGTCGCCGGGATGCGCGCGGGTCGGAAGGGTGGCGTCGTCGTCGAGGCGCCTTACCGGAAGCTCCACGCCTCCAGGCTAATCGCCGGCGCCGTTGGACCGGGCGCCGTTGGCCGCAAACTCCGTGAACCGGTGGACGAGCGCGGCCGGGATCCGCGCGCGTACCGCCACGCCCTCGGGCCGGTCCTCGCGCTCGAGGTCCCCGGCGAGCGAGTGAAGCTCGGAGAGGCGCTTGCCCTCGGCGTAGGGGACCAGCAGGTCGACCTCGGTGAGCGTGTCGGAGAAGGCCTCGGCGATGCGCTCGCGAAGCTCATCCATCCCCTCCCCCGTCGCCGCGGAGACGCCGATCGCGCCCGACTCGCCGACCAGCAGCTCGCGCCGCTGCTCTTCGTCGAGCAGGTCGAGCTTGTTGTAGACCACCAGCCGTGGCTGCTCGCCCGCACCGATCTCCTCCAACACCGAGTCCACCGCCTGCATCGCCCCGCGGCGATCGGCCGCGGGCTCGGACCCGTCGACCACGTGCACCATCAGGTCGGCCAGCCTGGTCTCCTCGAGCGTCGCCTTGAAGGCCTCGACGAGTTGGTGGGGCAGCTTGCGGATGAAGCCGACGGTGTCGGTCACCAGGTAGTCGCGGCCGTCGAAGCGGTAGGCGCGGGTGGTCGGGTCCAGCGTCTGGAAGAGCCTCTCCCCCACCCCGACTCCGGCGCCGGTGAGCGCGTTCAGCAGCGTCGACTTGCCGGCGTTGGTGTAGCCGGCGAGCGCCACCGCAGGAACGCTGGCGGCGTCGCGGCGGGCACGCATCACCGAGCGGTTGTGCTCTATCCGCTGCAGGCGCCGGCGCAGGGCCGAGATGCGGTCACGGGCGAGCCGGCGGTCGGTCTCGATCTGGCTCTCGCCCGGGCCACGGGTGCCGATGCCGCCGTCCATGCGCCCGGCGCCGAGACGCTCCAGGTGCGTCCACAGCCCGCGCATCCGCGCCAGGTTGTACTCGAGCTGGGCGAGCTCGACCTGGAGCTTTCCCTCGGCGGTGTGGGCGTGGTCGGCGAAGATGTCGAGGATCACCGCGGTGCGGTCGATCACCGGCATCCCCAGCTCGGCCTCGAGGTTGCGCTCCTGGCGCGGCGCCAGCTCGTCGTCGCAGGCGATCAGGTTGGCGTTGACGCGCTTCGCCTCGGCCTTGACCTCGGCCAGCTTGCCGCGGCCGAGGTAGCGGTCGGGGTCGGGGTCGTCGCGGGCCTGGGTCATCTCGCCCGCCGTCGCCACCCCGGCCGTGCGCAGCAGCTCCTTCAGCTCAGCCAGCGGGTCGCCACCGGGTTCCGTGGTGACCACGCCGATCGCCAGGGCCCGCTGGCGTGCGCGCCGGTTGGCGACGCCGGCCTCGCCGGCGCCGTTGGGCGTCGAAGTCTTACGGCCCTGGCGCGATCTCTGCACTGAGCACAAGTGTAGGGGCGCGGTCAGGGCCGCCTGGTCAGCAGCCCGGCGGGTTGGCCGCCACGGCCCGCTTCGTCAGGCCGATGTCCGCGACGTAGTCGAGCGCGTCCACGCCCTCCGCGTTGGCGACCGACTCGCACTCGGCGTCGGTGTCGCCGTCGTCGAGGTCGACATAATCGGTGGCGGTGGTCACCAGCCCCGCGGAGCCGATCTCGTCGAGCTCGGCGAGGGCGTCCTCGCGGTCGCCGCCGCGGTTGCGGACGTACTTCCGGCGGTCGAAGTCGTAGGTCCAGGTGACGTCCTCGCGGTTCCAGCCGTCGAAGTGGCCGATCAGCGGATCGACGGCGTCGCCGTAGCCCTCGAGCATCCCCGGGGCGCCGTTCTGGGTGAACAGCAGCCGGCCGCCGGCGTCGACCAGCTCGTCCAGGTCGGCGACCAGCTCGCCCATCCCGTTGCGCTGCTTGCGATGGCTGCGGCTCTCGACCATGTCGGTGTTGTCGAGGAAGAGCCCGTCGAAGCCCTTGTCGAGGATCTCGTCGCCGGCGATCGCGACCAGCTCGTCGCGGTAGCCGGCCTTGGAGGCGTCGGCGTACCACTCGTCCTTCCAGTCGCGCCAGGCCGTGAGGCGATAGGGCTTGAGGCGCGGATACCAGCCACGCCACTTCTCGACCGTGCCGACGCTGAGGTAGGCGAGCACGACCGCGCCGCCCGCCTCGATCTCCTCGACCTCGTCCGCCTTGGCCTCCACGCCGTCGACGACGAAGAGGTCGAAGCCCGCGTAGCGATCTACGACCGCAGCGGCGTTTCCGTCGAGGGTGCCGT
>JBKJZF010000150.1:0-4136 GCA_046715315.1 Solirubrobacterales bacterium
GGGCAGAGAGGACCACGGAGCTCGAGCTCCGATATCTCCGTGCGATGGCGGAGCTAGGCCCGGAGCCACAACAGGCGCGAGATGTGGCGGAGCTTCTCGGGCGTCGGTCTGAGCAGATGGGGCCGACGCGGTCTCGGCTGATTGAGAATGGACTGCTCTACACGCCGGGGCATGGTTTGGCTGCCTTCACGGTGCCCCAGTTCGACCGTTTTCTGCGTCGGGCTTACGACTTCTAGGGATTCCGGCATCAAGCGCCGCTCTGGATCAGCGGGCGCTAGTGGCCCTCGTCCGCGGCGTGGGCCGGCGGGCGGGACTCCTCGGCGAGGGAGGTCAGCTCGAGGATCCCGCGCGAGGCGTCCTCGAGCACCTCGGTCGCCTCCTCGGGCGAGCGCGCGTAGAGCTCGACCAGGAGGTGGACGACGATCCGCTCCTCCTCATGCTTGTGGAAGCGAACGTGGGTGAAGAACTCGCGGGTTCCCTGCTCGCCGAAGGCGGCGTAGGTGAGCGAGTCGGCGGCCTCCGGGCCGGAGCAGGTCTCGACCATGTCCTGGTCGACGTTGACCGTGCAGGACGCGACCCATGGGGTGCCGGCGATCATCCGCTCCCAGCGGTCCTCGATCGGCACCACCCGCCCCTCGTCGATCGTCAGGTGCGGCTGGTCGTGCATGCAGGCCATGCACTGCACGACGGCCTCCGAGATCTCCTCGACGCGATCGGCGGCCTCTCCGGAGGCGGGGTCTACCTTGAGGATCGCGTCGTAGTGGACCTGGGCCTCGAGGCGCTGGGACCAACACCGATAGCAGCGAAGCCAGGCAGCCTGATCGCCGTTGACGCCTTCCATCACCGACTCAACATAGCTTTGAGGACACGGGGTGCACCTCACGTTAGCCCCTAGGCCGCCGACGGAGCCTCGGCCCCGGCGCGCTCGGCGACGAGGTCGGCGATCTCGCTCATGATCCGGTTCAGGTCGAAGTCCTTGGGCGTGTAAACGCCCGCGACGCCGGCTTCACGCAGTCGCTCGGCGTCCGCCGCGGGGATGATCCCCCCGACCACGACCGGGACCTCGACGTCCTGCTCGCGGAGCAGGCGAACCGTCTCGGGCACCAGCCACAGGTGCGAGCCCGAGAGGATCGAGAGCCCGACCAGGTCGACGTCCTCCTGGATCGCGGAGGCGGCGATCTGCTCGGGGGTGAGGCGGATCCCCTGGTAGATCACCTCCATGCCGACGTCCCGAGCGCGCACGGCGATCTGCTCGGCGCCGTTGGAGTGCCCGTCGAGGCCGGGCTTGCCGACGAGGATCCGCGGCCGGTGCCCGATCTGCTCGGCGACGGCGTTGACTCGCTCACGGATCGCCTCCAGCTCGTCCCCGCCGGTGGCCGTCGCCGACCCGGAGACGCCCGTGGGAGCACGGTAGTCGCCGAACACGTCGCGCAGGGCCTGTGCCCATTCGCCGGTGGTGGCGCCGGCCTTGGCGGCCTCGATCGTCGCCGGCATCACGTTCGCGGAGTCGTCGTCGGCCGCCTTGGCGAGGTTCTGGAGGGCGCGCTCGACCGCGTCGGAGTCGCGCTCGGACTTCCAGCGCTCGAGCGCCTCGGCGCACTCGCGCTCGACCTCGGGGTCGGGGGTGAGGATGCCGCCGTCGGCGCCCGCGGTCAGCGGGGAGTCCTCGGTATCGGTGAAGCGGTTCTGCCCGACCACGGTCATCTCACCGCGCTCGATCCTTCCGACCCGCGCCCGATTGGACTCGACCAGCTGCGACTTCATGTACGGCACCGCCTTGACCGCGCCGCCCATGTCCTCGATCACGCTGATCTCGGTGCGGGCGCCCTCGACGAGCTCGTCGACGAGGCCGTCCATCACCTTCGAGCCATCGAAGATGTCGGGGTAGTCGAGCATGTCCGTCTCGTAGGCCAGGATCTGCTGGATCCGCAGGCTCCACTGCTGGTCCCACGGGCGCGGCAGCCCCAGGGCCTCGTTCCAGGCGGGGAGCTGGATCGCGCGGGCGCGGGCGTTGCGGCCCATGGTCACGGCGAGGGCCTCGAGCACTATCCGGGGCACGTTGTTCTCGGGCTGGGCCTCGGTGAGGCCGAGCGAGTTGACCTGGACGCCGTAGCGCATGCGCAGGAACTTGGGGTCGGAGACGCCGTAGCGGTCGCGGCCAATCCCCTCCCAAAGGCGTGACATCGCTCGCAGCTTCGCGTGCTCGGAGATGAAGCGGACGCCGGCGTTGACGAAGAAGGAGATGCGGCCGAAGACCTTGGGGAAGTTGGCCTCGGCGACCTGGCCGCGGCGCCTGACCTCGTCGAGCACGGCGATCGCGGTCGCCAGCGCGTAGGCGATCTCCTGAACCGGGGTCGCGCCGGCCTCCTGCAGGTGGTAGCTGCAGACGTTGGTGGGGTTCCAGCTCGGCATCTCGTTGACCGTGAACGCCACGGTGTCGGCGATCAGGCGCATCGAGGGCCCGGGGGGGAAGGCGTAGGTCCCGCGGGAGAGGTACTCCTTGATGATGTCGTTCTGGGTCGTCCCCTTCAGCAGCGAGCGCCCGACGCCGTTGTCCTCGGCGACGGTGACGTAGAGCCCCAGCAGCCAGGCGGCGGTGGCGTTGATCGTCATCGAGGTGTTCATCCCGTCCAGGGGGATGCCATCCAGCAGCGCGTGCATGTCGCCCTTGTCGGCGATCGAGACGCCGACCTTGCCGACCTCGCCCCGGGCGAGCACGTGGTCGGGGTCATAGCCGGTCTGGGTGGGCAGGTCGAACGCCACCGAGAGGCCCGTCTGCCCCTTCGCCAGGTTGCCCCTGTAGAGCTCGTTCGAGCGGCGGGCGTCGGAGTGGCCGGCGTAGGTGCGCATCACCCACGGCCGGTCGGGCTCTCCCAGGCGATGGTCGGACATGTGCCGAATTCTACGGTCGCACGCCCCCGCGGATGCGATTGGGCTCGCACTCCGCCGGGGCCACGGGGTACCCTGGGGTTGCACCGTGAGCCTTCTCGCGCGCGCAAAGAGGCAGGGACCCGGGGCGCTCGTTCTCGCGCTCCTGACTGTGGCTGCCCTGGCGACGGTCGCGTCGGCGTTCGTCACCGTGTACAGCAACTCGTTCTCCTCCAAGGGCGACTACAAGCAGGTGGTGCGCGTCGGCAACGGCAGCAAGGCCTGCAAGCGCAGCTGGGTCGAGAACCGCAAGCTCATGCGAATCGACCTCGGCAAGGGCCCCGCGGTCTGCACCTACAAGCCCCCTGTGCAGGGCGACGGCGCGCTGCCCGACCACCGCTTCGATGTCGACGGCCGGATCCTGAAGGAGACCGCGAAGGCGATTCGCGAGGACGCCTACCTCTCGATCGCGGTACGCGTCGGCGGCGGCGACCGCTACGAGCTGCGCGTCTTCCCGAAACAGAAGCGCTACGAGCTGCGCCGCCAGCCGAACGCGGCCGGGTTCCCCGACAACGGCAACGACCCGGCGATCGGCAAGCTCGGCCAGCTCAACAAGATGCGCCTGTCGGCCGTCGGCAACGACATCAAGGCCTTCGTCAACGGCGTTCAGCTCGCCGACGTCAACGACGTCAACGCCAACGAGCTGACCGGCGTCAAGCTGGAGTTCAGCGTCGGCAGCGAGGCCGACTCGAAGAAGAACACCGTCGGGGTCGTCGACAAGCTCAGGGTTGCCGTTCCGGATCCCTAGGCGGCTGGGCCGCGATGAGCACCGAGACCATCGACCGTCCCCGCACGGCCGGGCCCGGGTCGGGCACCGGCGGCAACTGGCAGGTGATCGTCCTCAACGACGATCACAACACCTTCGATGGTGTGGCCAAGGCCATCTCGCGGGTGATTCCCGGGGTCAGCCTCGACGCCGGCCACCGCTTCGCCAACCAGATCCACAACTCAGGCCAGGCCGTGGTCTGGACCGGCCAGCGCGAGCCGGCCGAGCTCTACTGGGAGCAGCTGAGCGGGCACGGCCTGACGATGGCGCCGCTCGAGCGCGGTTGATCGCGCGGCTTCTGCCACTGGCCGCCGTGCTGCTCGTGGGCTGCGGCGGCGGCTCGGGCGCGGGCCGCGATGATGCGCGGATGCCGGACCCCGAGCTCCACCACTACGGCGACGGCCGCAGCCAGTACGCCGAGCTCTGGCGCCCCGCCGGCGAC
>JBKJZF010000151.1:0-20383 GCA_046715315.1 Solirubrobacterales bacterium
GACCTGGGGCTTCCTCGGGCTGGACCCGCTGGAGGCCCTTCCGGCCTCGATGGCAGAGCACGGCAAGTCGCGGCAAAAGCCCGACCTCCCCGACCGCTGGCGCACCGAGCTCGTCGCCCGGCTCGCCGACGACGTCCACGATCTCGCCGGGCTCTTCCCGGACGAGATCGACCTCGACCGCTGGCCGAACTTCGCCGGCGCCCGCTAGCCCGGCGCCCGCTCAGGGCCCGAGGTAGCGCTTGACCCGCAGATAGCCCCCGCGCCTGATCTTCGCGGCCTGGGCACGCTTCGGCTGGGCCTCCTTGATCAGGCCGCGGCTAATCAGGTTGACGAACAGAGGCACCGGACGGCCGCGGCCGTCGACGGGCCGGCGCCTGATCTCGATCTGCCCGACCTTGCGTGAGACGCAGGGCGTGCGGTACGCGCTCGGCCCCTGGGTGCAGTTGAAGCCGTTGGCCTCGTCCAACGCCGGGCCGGGCTTGGCGCTGCGCCGGGCGAGCGGGCCCGGCCCGACCTTTCGCGGCCCCTGGGTGAGGACGATCTGGTTCGAGTCGAAGACGGCGTTGCCGAGGCCGCGGATGTCGAGGCGCTGGCGGGCTCGCGCGGTGATCACGTCGCCCCTGCGCAGGTTCGGCAGCTTCACCGAATAGACGGAGACCCAGCCCCCGCCGCGATTCGGGCTCATCGGCACCGAGCGGTGGATGCGCCGCGAGGAGGCCTGGCCCTGCGTCGGTGGATCCGCATCCGCCGCGATCACCAGCGCGCTCACCCGTCCCTTGCCCTGCTCGACGCTGCCGTCGGGTCGGTCGGCGCCGATGATCAGGCGGTTGCCGTGCCGGGCCTGGGGGTGGTGCGCGGCCACGACCAGGTTGAGGAAGCATCTGCGGGGCCGGCAGGGCAGCCGCCCACCCCCCGGCACGGTCATCTGTGCCTCGGAGATGGCCAGCACACAGTGGTGGTTGCGGTTGGGGCGGCGCTGGCCGCAGGTGACGTGCTCGCGAGCCGAGATCCGCGTCGCTCCGGGCCCGCCGGTCACGGCCTTGCCTCGGGCCAACACCAGCCAGGCGCTGACGCGAGGGCTGAACGAATAGCGCCGGCCGATGCAGCGGCGGCCCGGCTCGACGCAGGTGTTGGTCACCTGCGCCTCCCCGAGGGCCCGCAGCCGGTCGCCCTCGCGCAGCGCCGGCATCGGGCCCCGCCCGAGCGAGATCGCGACCCGCGGCTGCGCTCCGGCCTGCCTCGTGATCGGGATCGTCTTTCGGGCCTCCGAGTGCCCGGACGTGGTGGCCGCCCGCAGCGGATCGACCGCCCAAGCATGGGCTGCAAAGACGCACAGGCAGGTCGCCGCCGTGACCGCCGCCAGCCCCCACCGCCGACCGGAGCTCACGGGGTGGCTACCTCTCGCCGTCCTCGTCAGCAGGGCGGTAGATGAGGATGACGACGCCGTCATCACCGACGGGCTTCGAGTCCACCAGCTTGAGCGCGCTCGCGGCACTCGTCTCGCCGAACAGGCGCTTGCCGGCGCCGAGCACCGTCGGGAAGACCATCAGCCGATACTCGTCGACCAGACCCTTCTCGTGCAGCGTCTGGACGAGCTGGACGCTGCCGTTGACGAGGATGTCGCCGCCCCCCTGCTCCTTCAGCTTCACGATCTCCTCCGCGACGTTGTCCCGAATCACCGTCGAGTTGTTCCACCCGGGCTCGTCCAGGGTCGTCGAGACGACGTACTTGGGCATCTTGTTGAACTTGTCGGCGAAGTCCCCCTCCCGCGAGGGCCAGGCCGCGGCGAAGCCCTCAAAGGTCACCCGGCCCAGCAACAAGGAGCCGCTCTCCATCACCTCGTCGAGCTTGAACTTGTCCCCATCGTCGCCGCGGCTGAACTGGAATGCCCAGCCCCCGCGGTCGAAGTCCTCGGCTCCGCCAGGGTCCTCGACGACGCCGTCCAGGGTCACGAACTGCGATACGACAACCTTGCTCACATGCTCCTCCTCTTGATTCGTCGAGTCTCGTAACCCAGTTCGGCCAGCAGGTCGCCGGCTACCGCTTCGTAGGCGGCGACGTCGTCTGAGGACATCTCGCGCTTCCAGCGGCCGACTCGGTCGGCTTGGGGGGGCTCCTTGGCGAGGGCGTGGCTGGCGATCCGGGCCGCGGCGGGCTGGGCGCGGCCGTCGGGCTTGGCCAGGTCACGGGCCTTCTCCGAGAGTCGCTCGGCGGCGCCCTCGTGGTAGTCGAGCATCGCCGGGTCGAAGTCGAGCTCGATGAAGTCGCAAAGCTTGCGAAGCGTGCCCTCGGTGTCGAGGATGACCTCCTCGTAGCGGACCTCGGTGTAGTGGTCGATCCCGCGCGATTGGTAGCGGGCCCAGCCGACCCGCTTTTTCCACAGCTCGGCGGCCTCGGTCACGGTCGAGGGCCCGAAGGAGAGCGGCAGCAGCGAGAGGGCGACGTCGCGGCCGTCGCGGATCATGTGGACGAAGCGGGCCTCGGGCAGCACCCGCTGGATCCGCCGTGTCTGGCGGATGTAGCCGGGGGTCTTGTCGCCCCAGCGGGTCTTGCCCTGCTGTTCGGCGTAGAGGGTGTAGAAGGCCCGAACCGCGTCGGCCGCGTTGAGCGGGTCGATCGCCTCGAAGCGCCAGCGCAACTCGTCGGCGTCGAGGCCGAAGTCCCCCCAGCGCGCGTGTCCGGTGACGACGCCGGCGAGCTCGTCCGCGTTCACGGGGCCGTCGATGCAGCGGACGATCATGTCGGGGACGAAGTGGGTCTCGGAGGGGATCGCCATCTGCGGGTGGGCGTCGAGCATCAGCCGCAGCAGCGTCGTGCCCGAGCGCGTGGCGCCGCAGATGAAGGGTGCTGGCGGTCCGGGCGGGGCGCCGTGGATGCGGTGCCGGGCGCGGTGCAGGCGCCAGCGCCGGCGCAGGCGATTGAACCGGCGACGCTGGCGGCCGAACGCCGAGAGCTGGTGCTTGCGGCGCTGGGCTGCCTCGCTCACCTGGGCCGGTCCTCGAGCAGCGCGCCGATGCCCTCCACGGTGTGGGCCCACGAGCGCTCGCCGTCGCGGAGCGCGAGCTGCCCCTCGCCGAGGCGGCGTCGCAACTCCGGGTCGGCTAGGCGCTCGATTGCCTCGGCCAGGTCATCGACGTCGGGCGTGTGCACCGGTATGCCCGAGCGGGTCGTCTCGCCGTCGGTCGTCGAGCCCACCAGCAGCCCGTTGACCTCGTCGGTGATCGCCTCGTTCAGGGGCGGGTCGTCGTTGGTGATCACCGGCATCCCGAACGCCATTGACTCGTACAGGGGCAGCCCCAGCCCCTCCCAGCGTGCCGGGGCGACGCAGACGTCGTTGGCGGCAAAGCCCTGCAGATGGTCGGCGGTCGCCTCGTCCTCGACCAGGATCTCGATCCGCCGGTCGTCCCTGGCGGCCTGGCGCACGGGCTTGAGCTGCTTGCGCTTGACCTGGGTCTTGACCAGCAGGCGGATGTCGGGGTTGGTCGTCCGGGTGAAGGCCTCGATCACCGGCTCGATCGGCTTGCGATGCCCGAGGAAGCCGCCCGGAAAGACGAATCTGGTGATCCCGTCATTGGCCGGCCTCCGTGCCTCGCCGACCGCGACCAGCTCGGGGTGACATCCCCAGGTGACATAGGGGCTGGAGACCCCCATCCCGGCGTATCGCGCCTGCTCGGCGCGGGTGAACGAGTAGACGACGTCGTAGGCCGACTTGGCGTCCTCGACGTGCTCGGGCGAGAAGTGCTCCCAGACGAAGCGCCCGATCGTGCGCACGCCGTGCTCGCGCAGCCGGCGGATCTCGTCGAACTGGTAGTTCTGGTCGCAGAAGACGACCTCGATCCCGTTCGTCTTGACCCAGGCCTCGTACTCGTCGCCGGGGATGTCATAGCTGGAGCCCTCGGTGACGCCCGGCTGGTCCCAGACAACGTCGCTCGACAGCGCCCCAGGCATCGGCCCCCGCTCCTTCTTCGGCCGGGCGAGGATGAAGGTTTCGTGGCCGAGCTCGTCGAGGGCGGAGCGGAGATACCGGGCGACAACGGGTTGGCCACGGTTGAACCACTTGGTCACTACCCCCGCCCTCACGCGGTCACCTGCTCGCCGACGGGGTATCCGAGCTCCGCCAACAGGTCGCCCGCTTCGGCCTCGAAGGCCGCCCGGTCTTCCACGGTCATCTCGGTTCGCCAGGCATAGACCTTGTCGCGCTGCGGCGGGGCGGCGGTGAGCGCGTGCTTGGCCTGGCGGTGTGAGGCCTCGCGCGCGCCCTTGCCCTCCTCCGCCGGCAGCGACTGGTCCATCTCTCGCAGCCGATCGGGGGCACGCTCGTGGTAGTCGAGCATCCCCGGCTGGAAGTCCAGCTCGCAGTGGACGCACACCCGGCGAAGGGTCGGCTCGGTGTCGGTGACGAGGTCCTCGTAGCGGACCTCCAGGTAGTTGCCCGCCCGCTGGCCCTGCTCGCGGCCGTCCTCGATCCACCGCTTCCACTGGCTCGCCCAGGCTGCGATCGGGCGGGCCTCGGCTCCCGCCCGCTCGCGCCAGCGGCGGCGTGAGAGGGCGACGTCGCGCCCGTCGCGGAGCAGGTGGACGAAGCGGGCCTCCGGCAGCGTGCGGGCGATCCGCGCGATGTGGAGCAGGTAGTCGGGCGTCTTGTCGCCCCAGCGGGGCTTGCCCTGCGACTCCGCGTAGAGCTCGTAGAAGGCGCGCAGGGCGCGCTTGGCGTTCGTCTGGCCCTCGGCGTTCGCCATCCGCTCGCGCAGCGCCTCGTCGTCGAGGTGGAAGTCCTGCCAGCGGCGACCGGAGGTCAGCACCGCGGTCAGCTCCTCAGCCGTCGGCTTGCGGTCCCGGCTCTTGCGGATCTGACGCGCGGCCTGGATCACGTCGACGATGAAATGCGTCTCCGGTGGAATCGCCAGCTGGGAGTGGGCGTCGAGCATCATCCGCAGCAGGGTCGTGCCGGATCCCGGGTTGGCGACGATGAAGGGAGCGCCAGCCATCACTCCGCCGCCTCCTTGGACGTGGGATACCCCAGATCCTTCAGCAGCTCGCCCGCCACGGACTCGAAAGTCGCGAGGTCGTCCTCGCTCATCTCGGTGCGCCAGGCGAAGATTCGGTCGCGCTCCGGCGGCTTGGTCGTCATCTCGTGCTTGGAGAGGCGCTCGGACCCTGCGAGGGCGACGCGGTCGTCGGTCTCGGGCAGGGTCTGGTCGATCTCCGCCAGCCGCTCGGCGGCGCCTTCGTGGTAGCTGAGCATCGCGGGGTCGAAGTCCAGCTCGATGAACTCGCAGATCCGCCGCAGCGTCGACTCGGTCTCGGCGATCAGGTCCTCGTAGCGGACCTCCATGTAGTGAGGGAGCCGGTGCCCCTGCTTGCGGGCGCCGGTGACCGCCTTCACCCAGCGCTTCGCCAGCCGCTCCATCGGCGGCTTCTTGCCCGCTCGCTGCATCCGCCAGCGCACCCGCGACATCGCCACATCGCGGCCGTCGCGGATGACGTGGATGAAGCGGGCCTCGGGCAGCGCCTTCGAGATCGGCCGCATGCACTCGACGTACTCGGGCGTCTTGTCGCCCCAGCGCGTCTTTCCGCCCCGCGACTGGGCGTAGAGGCTGAAGAAGGCGCGCAGCGACTCGCCGGCGTCGAGCGGCTCGCGCTCGCGCAGGCGGGCCTCGAGCTCTGAGGCCTCGAGGTGGAAGTCCTGCCAGCGGCGGTGCGAGCGCACCATCTCCAGCACCTCGTCGGGGCCCAGGCGGCGCTCGTCGAAGGCCTCGATCAGCTGCGGCACGAAGTGGGTCTCGGAGGGGATCGCGAGCTCGGGATGGGCGTCGAGCATCATCCGCACGAGCGTCGTCCCCGAGCGCGGCGAGGCGACCACGAACGGGGCCGGGGGGCCGGTCGGCTTGGTGCGCCGGAGGAAGTCGCCGAGGCGGGCCATCAGCTCGTCCGGCCGGCGGCCGGACGCGGCGTGCCGAGCTCATAGCCGAGGTCGACGAGCAGATCCGCCGCCTCGTCCTCGAAGGCGTCGAGGCACTCGGGGGTCATCCTCTGGCGCCAGACCGCCAGCCGGTCGCGGCTGGGCGGCTCGGTAACGAGCTGGTGGCGCTTGGCGCGGCGCTCGCGCAGGACCTCCTCCGGCGCCTCGCGGCGCTTGCCGTCCTTGGCCGGCAGCGCGGCGGCCATCTCGGCGAGGCGGTCCTGGGACTGCTCGTGGTAGCTGAGGATCGCCGGGTCCCACTCGAGCTGGGAGAAGTCGCAAAGCCGCCGCAGCGTCGGCTCGGTGTCGGTGATCAGCTCCTCGAAGCGCGCCTCGGTGTAGTGGGCGACCTTCGGCGCCCGCTCGCGGGCGTGGATGATCCGGTTGCGCCACCGCTTCGCCGCATGGCGGACCTCGTCCTGGTCGTCGCCGCGCTTTCGCAGCTTCGACAACGCCACGTCGCGGCCGTCGCGAATCAGGTGGATGAAGCGCGCCTCGGGCAGGTGGCGGTTGAGCTTCACCATCGCCGCCGCGTAGCGCGGCGACTTGTCGCCCCAGCGGGGCTTGCCCTGCTTGGAGGCATAGAGGTCGTAGAAGGAGCGGATTGCGCCGCGCGGCGTCAGCGGCCGGGGAGCGGCGCTCATCCGCTCCAGGAGCGCCTCGGGCTCGAGCCCGAAATCGCCCCAGCGACGGTGCTCTCTCAGGTACGCGACGACCTCGTCGGGGCTCGCCTCGCCCCGCTTGGTCATCTCGATCACGTCCGGGAGGAAGTTGGTCTCGGGCGGGATCGTCAGCTCGGGGTGGGCGTCGAGCATCATCCGCAGCAGGGTCGTGCCGGAGTGGCCGACGCCGACGATGAACGGGGCGGCGGGTGGCGCGGACTCGCCGCGCCCGAGCATGCGCCCGATCGCGCGGCGCATCAGCGCGCACCACCTCTGCCCGCCGCCTCCTCTGCTTCGCGTCCGGGGGCGGCGGGGTCTGTGATGGGCTCGCCCACGGGGTAGCCGAGCTCGGCCAGCAGGTCGCCGGCGGCCTCTTCGCAGGCGCGCTGGTCGGCGGCGCTCATTCGCGTCTTCCAGGAGGTGATCCGGCCCCTGTCCGGGGGCTCCTTCGCGAGCGCGTGGACCTTCAGCCGGTGCTCACCGGCGACCACTCCCTTGCGCTTTCCCTCCGCGTCGGGGAGATCGCGGGCGATCTCCTCAAGGCGCTCGGAGGCGTGCTCGTGGTAGTCGAGCATCGCCGGGTCGAACTCGAGCTCGACGAACTCGCAGATCCGCCGCAGCGTCGGCTCGGTCTCGATCACCAGGTCCTCGTAGCGGACCTCGAGGTAGCCGCCGAGGCGCTCGCCCTGCTCCCTGGCCTGCCGGATCCGCTTGGCCCAGCGGCCTGCGACCCCGGCGGGCTTGGGGGGCTTCTCGCCCCGTCCCTCGACCATGTTCACGCGCGATAGCGCGACCGCGCGCGCGTCGCGGATCAGGTGGATGAACCGCGCCTCCGGGAGCGCGTCCTCGATCTCGGCCATCACCAGCGAGTACTTCGGGGTCTTGTCCCCCCAGCGGCTCTTGCCCTTGTTGAAGGCGTAGGCCAGGTAGATCGCGCGGGAGGCTCGGGTCGCGTCCCAGCGCTCGAGCGAGGCGAAGCGGCGGCGGATCTCGGTGTCGGGGATCCCGATGTCGCCCCAGCGCCTGCTGCCCTGGAGGATCTCGACGACGCGCTCGGGCGAAGCCCCCCGGTCACAGGCGCGGATCACGTCCGGCAGGAAGTGCGTCTCCGGGGGAACCGCCATCTCCGGGTGCGCGTCGAGCATCAGCCTCAGCATCGTCGTCCCCGAGCGCCCGACGCCGACCACGAACGGCGCCGGAGGCGGAGTGGTCTCGCGAGCGGCGCGACGGCGACGGCGAATCTGGCGCAGCCGGGCGAGCGAGATCACAACTCCGCCGCCTCCTCCGCTTCGCGTCCGGGGGCGGCGGGTTCGGGCGCCGGCGGCGTGGGCTCCTTGGATGTCGGGTACCCGAGCTCGGTCAGCAGCTCGCCGGCCTCGCGCTCGAAGGCGGCGACGTCGGCGGCGCTCATCTCCCGCTTCCAGGCGCCGATGCGGTTGCGCCTGGGCGGCTCGGACGCGAGCGCGTGCGGCGTGATCCGGCCCTCGGCGGGCTGGTGGGGAAGGTCGTTGCGCTCTGACAGGTCTCGGTTCATCTCCTCCAGGCGCCCGCGGGCGCCGCGGTGGTACTCCAGCATCTCCGGCACGAACTCGAGCTCGCAGAGCTCGCAAACGCGCCGCAGCGCCGGCTCGGGGTCGGTGACCAGGTTCTCGTAGCGCAGCTCGATGTAGTGGGGGAGTTGCTCGGCCTGGCGACGGGCTCGGCCGATCCGCTTGCGCCAGCGGGTGGCGACCAGGTCGACCGTATCGGGCGCGCGCATCGGCCGGTCGCGCTCGGGCATCGCCAGGATCGACAGCGCCACGTCGCGCCCATCTCGGATCAGGGGGACGAACCGGGCCTCTTCGACCGCCGCCCCGATCTCGCCGATGTTGGTCAGGTAGGCCGGCGTCTTGTCGCCCCACCGTGTCTTCCCCCGGCGCTCGGCGTAGAGGCCGAAGACGGCCCGGATCGCATCCCCGCCGGTCGGCTTGGAGCCCAGCCGGCCGAAGCGCTCGCGCAGCTCGGCCTCGTCCAGGTCCAGGTCGGCCCAGCGGCGGTGCCCGACGAGCACGTTGGCGAGCCGGGTCGCGTCGGCGCCGCCGTTGGCGGCCTCGATCAGGTTGGTGACGAAGTACGTCTCCGGCGGGATCGCCATCTGCGGGTGTGCGTCCAGCATCAGCCGCAGCATGGTCGTGCCGGAGCGGGGCACGCCGACGATGAACGGCGCTGGCGGCGGCGCGGCGCTCATCGCTTCTCCGGGCTGCCGATTCGGCGCAGCGGCTTTCGCAGGCGCTCGAGCCGGCGGGTTCGCCAGCCGCCGCGCTTGCGTCCCGGCCTCGGCAGCGGCGCCTTCGCCGACGGCTTCAGCGGCAGCCGTTCGTCGAGCCAGCGGTACTGCTCGGTCTGCGGATCGAGCGGCGGCCGCAGGTCGGCGAGCAGGCGGCGGCGGTTGAACCACTGGTGGTAGTGGACGTGGACGATCTCGTCGAGGTCGGCCGACTTCGGCTCCCCCTTGTAGAAGGGCCGGCGGGCGATGTTGTAGTTGTAGTTGCGCTCGAGGTTGCGGAACCGCTCGGGCCGCCGGGCGACGGCTGCGGCGATCGCCACCTGGTCGGTGACCATCATCTTGCCGTCGGGATAGTGCTCGTTGGCGACCAGCAGCCGCCACAGCTCCAGCCACTCGGCATAAAAGCCGGAGTCGCGGCGGGCGGCGAGGATGCCGGCGTTCCAGTAGCCGCGGATCCGCTTGCGCTTCTCCGCGGTCTCGACGTAGGGCGGGGGGCCGGGCGCCCCGGCCAGCTCCCAGACTCGCTCCCAGTAGCCCTCCATGCGGTGGTCGGGCCCGGTGCTCGCCTTGTTCACGTGGAACGCCGGCGCGACCGCGGCGTCGATCCCCTCGGGCAGATCGAGCGCGTCGGGCTGGCCGAGAAAGACAGTGTCCGAGTCGCAGAAGACGAGCACGTCCTCGGCCAGATTGCGCTCGGCCTCGGCCGCGGCGTAGATCTTGTTGGCGAAGGGGTAGTAGGCGTGCTCGCGGTTGAGCACCTCCGTGTGCACGGTGACCCCGAGGCCCTCCAGTTCGGTCCGGGTGGAGGCGCTCGGCTCGTGGCCCTCGCGCGGGGCGTAGGCGTGGATCGGGCAGGCCGCGAAGCGCCCGCCGAAGCGCCGCAGCGAGCGGGCGAAGAGGATCCCCTGCTGCTCCAGCTGCCCGGCCTCGACGCAGATCAGGAAGGCGACACTGGGCGCGTCCGCCAGCGGGTAGCCGAGCTCGCCCAGTGTGTCGCCGGCGACGGCCTCGAAGGCCTCCCGGTCGGCGTCGCTCATCTCCGCCTTCCAGCGGCTGACGCGGCTGCGGTCGGGTGGTGCGGTGGTGCGCTCGTGTGTGGCCATCCGCCGGGCGACGCTGAGCTGGCTGGAGCCGTCGCCCTCCACAAGCTCGCGCTTCATCTCCTCCAGCCGCCGCCCCGAGCGCTGGTGGTAGTCGAGCATCGCCTCGTCGAAGGGCAGCTCGAGGAAACCGCTGATTCGCTCCAGCGACGGCCTCGGGTCGGAGACGAGGTCCTCGTAGCGCACCTCGAGGTAGTGGTCGAGCTTCGGGCCGTCGGCACGGGCTCGCTCGATCTTGCGCCGCCAGCGGCGGGCCACCTCGGCGGCGTCGACGTCTTCGCGCACGGTCCGGTCGAGGACCGAGAGCGCCACGTCGCGGCCGTCCCGGATCACGTGGACGAACCTCGCCTCTCCCAGGTTGCGCTGGATCAGCGGCATCTTCAGCACGTAGCGCGGCGTCTTGTCGCCCCAGCGGGGCTTGCCCGCGCGCTCTGCGCAGGCCTGGAAGAAGGCGCGGACGGCGTCGCCCGGACCGAGCCCGTCGAGCGCGCGCAGGCGCTCGAGGATCTCGGCGTCGGAGAAGCCGAAGTCGCCCCACTCGCGATGGGACTTCATCGCCGCCAGCGCGTCCTCCGGCGTCGCGCCGCGCTCCCGGCAGGCCTTGATCAGGTCGGGGACGAAGTGGGTCTCCGGGGGGATCACCAGCTGGGGATGGGCGTCGAGCATCATCCGCAGCAGCGTCGTCCCGGAGCGGTTCATGCCGACCACGAACGGCACCGGAACAGTCACAGTCACCCCGCCACCTCCTCCGCTTCGCGTCCGGGGGCGGCGGGTTTGGGCGCCGGCGTGCTGGGCTCCTTGGAGGTTGGATACCCGAGGTCCTCGAGCAGGTCGCCGGCGACGGATTCGAAGGCGACGACGTCGGCGGGGCTCATCTGCTCGCGCCAGGCGGCGATCCGGTCCGGCTTCGGCGGCTCCTTGGCCAGGGCGTGCGCCGCGGCCCGCTCGGCGCCGGGCCGGCTCGCCTTGGTGCCCTTGGCGGGGAGATCGCGCGAGATCTCGGTCAGCCTCTCGCCGGCGCGCTCGTAGTAGCGCAGCATGCCGTCCTCCCAGGGCAGCTCCACCATCTCGGCCACTCGACGCAGCGTCGGTTCGGTGTCGGTGACCAGGTCCTCGTAGCGGACCTCGAGGTAGTGGTCGAGGCGCTCCGCCGCCTCGCGGGCCCGGAGGATCCGCTTGCGCCACTTCTCGGCGGCGCGGGCCGGTGGCGCCGGCTCGTGGATCGCGCGCTTGGCACGCGAGAGCGCGACGTCGCGCCCATCGCGGATGACGTGGACGAAGCGGGCCTCCGGCAGCGCCCTGGCGATCATCGGCATCCGTTTCACGTATGCGGGGGTCTTGTCACCCCAGCGGGGCTTGTGCTGTCCCTCGGCATAGAGCGTGTAGATCTCGCGCAGGGCGGAGCCCGCGTCGAGGCGCGCGGCGGCGAAGCGTCGCTCCAGCTCGTCCTCGTCGAGGTCGAAGTCGCCCCAGCTGCGCTGCTCGCGAAGCAGGGCGACGAGGTCGGCCGGCGCCGCCGCGCCCCCGCGGCAGGCTCGCACCAGCTCGGGCGCAAAGCCCGTCTCGGGCCCGATCGCCAGCTGCGAGTGCGCGTCGAGCATCAGCCGCAAAAGCGTCGTGCCCGAGCGGCCCATGCCGACGATGAAGGGGGCCGGCGGGCCGGGCGGAGGCGAGCCGCGCCCCAGCAGGCGTCCCAGCCGGCCGCTCACGAGCGCCCGGGGCCGCGCCCCATCAGGCCCGAGATCCGCCTCAGGTGGCGGCCGCCTCGCGCCTCGCGCTGCGATTCCTTCAGCTTCTCCAGCTTGCGCTCCTTGCGCCGAGCGCGGCGGCGGAGCTTGTCTCGCTGGCGGATCAGCCCCTGCTGCGCGCGGGTGAGAGCGCGCATTCCCTCGAAGGCGACGTCCGCCCGCTCGGCCTCGATCTCCGAGGCAGAGAGCTCGGGCTCGCCCGCATGGCCACCGTCGGCGGCGAATCGCGGCAGCACCCGGCGCAGGCGCTCGTCGATCACCAAGACCCCCTCGCGCACCCCCTCGGCCGCGGCCTCGTCGTCGACCGCCAGCTCCGCGTACATCTCGTCCAGGCGCCCGGAGTCGTAGGCCGCTCGCAGCCGCTCCCGGGCCTGGTCGTCGAACCCTCCCCGCAGCATGATCTCGACCCGGTTGCGGTAGTGCTCGAACGAGCGCAGCGGCAGGTGGAGGACGCGGGCCGGGAAGACGGGGGCGAATACAAGGCGGCCGTCGTCGACGGTCTCGCGGTCGCGGATCCCGCGCAGCAGGGGCCGCCCGGCGCGGGCGATCTCGCCCTGCTCGAAGTCGATGTCGTGGGCGCCGCGGCGGAGCTTCAGGTCGGGCTCGGGGCGGTGGGCGAGCTTCGGCCGCAGGCTGGACCGTGCCTCGCGCACGGTGAGGCGCTCCCAGAAGGGCCCCGGGCCGTCGGGGCGGGCGACGAACTCGGTTCGCGGCGCGACCACCACCCCGTACTCGGCC
This sequence comes from Solirubrobacterales bacterium, assembly GCA_046715315.1. Classification (GTDB taxonomy): domain Bacteria; phylum Actinomycetota; class Thermoleophilia; order Solirubrobacterales; family 70-9; genus JBDTSW01. The sequence goes on from JBKJZF010000151.1 coordinate 12,477, forward strand.
GGCACCCGGGCGAACTCCTGTTTCAGGTCCCCGCCGGGCGGCCACCAGAACTCGTCCGCGTCGGCGTGCAGGACCCAGTCCGCTCCCAGCTCCGCGCCCATCCGGCCCATTCGGGTCACCCACCAGTGCCCCTTCTCCTTGAAGTCCTCGGCCGCGGGCTCGGAGATCAGGCGCAGGCGGCCGTCGTCGCGCCAGCGCTTGAGCACCTCGAGCGTGCCGTCGGTCGAACCGTTGTCGGTGACGATGAACTCGCCGATCCCCTGCGCCGCGTGGTAGCGCAGGTTGAGCTCGATGATGTCCACCTCGTCACGGACCTTGAGGGCCATGGCCAGCTTCATGTGGACCGGCAAGTGTAGGCGGGGCGCGGTGGTGCCAAGCCCGATCTCGGGCGGCGCGGGCCGGGGCTAGGTCGCGCCGGCGCTCGGCCACAGCGCCAGGTCGAGCCCGGGGCTGAGCTCGGCGGTGCGGCGAGCGTCCTCGGCGAGCCGCCCGGCGAGCTCGTCGCCGAGCTCCGGGCGCAGGTCGCGCTTGTTCTGTGAGGGCTTGTGCTCGCGGACCAGCAGCTCCGGGATCTCGGTCAGCGGCTCGAGGCCGAGGAAGCGCTGGGTCCGCTGCATCTCGGCGAGCGGGTCGGCGGAGCAACGCTCGTACTGGAGCACGAGCACGCGCTCACGGTCGAACAACTCGAACAGCCGCTGGAGCTGCTGGGCGTACATGCTGCGGTACACGGCATCGCCGACGATCGCGATCTCGAGCGGCGTGCCGTCTTCCTCGGCCAGGCGTTGCTCGCGGGCGATCCCGGAGCGGTAGCGCTCGATTGGGTCGCGCAGCATCACCAGGATCTTGGTCTCGGGCGCGGCGCGGGCGAGCAGGGGCAGCGCCCAGTAGTCGTGCATGTAACGCGGGGTCCACTCTCCCGTGATCGCGCCTTCGGGCCGCGGGAACTGTCGCCCGTACTGCTCGGCGAGGTCGTCGGGGATCTCGCGCCCGTCCCAGAAACGGTCGAAGAAGTGGACCTCCTTGCCCGGCTTCGACTCGCGGACGAAGCCGGGGTGTGAGCGGATCGCCCCGCGCCACCACCAGGTCGTGCCCGCGCGCTGCGCGCCGACGCCGACCAGGTCGGGAGGGCCGGTGGAAAAGCCCTCGGGAACCTCGGGGTCGGTGACCGGGACCAGGTATCGCTGCTGGCGCCTCATCGGGCGGAAAGCTTAGGCGCGCCGCGGGGTCACCTGCGGGTAGGCGCGGCGGGGCGGTCAGGCGGCGACGGTCGCCGCGGCCGGCGACGTGAATAGCCGCAGGCCGTCGACCGAGCCGGTGAGGGCGTCGACGGCGTGCTCGGGGTGGGGCATCAGGCCGAGGACGTTGCCCGCCTGGTTGACGACGCCGGCGATGTCGCGCTCGGAGCCGTTCGGGTTCTGCCCCGGCGCGTAGCGCAGCGCCACCTGGCCGCTGGACTCGAGCGCGTCGAGCATCCCGGGCGGGGCGAAGTACCGGCCCGTCATGTGCTTGACCGGGACCGAGAGGCGGTCGCCCTGGCCGCATTGAAGGGTGAAGGGGCTGGCCGTGTTCTCGACCACCAGCTCCACCTGGCGGCAGACGAAGCGCAGGCCCTCGTTCGGCAGCAGCGCGCCGGGCAGCAGCCCCGCCTCGCAGAGGACCTGGAAGCCATTGCAGATCCCGAGCACGGGACCGCCCGCCGCGGCGAACTCGGCAACGGCTCCCATCGCGGGCGAGAAGCGCGCGATCGCGCCGGCGCGCAGGTAGTCACCGTAGGAGAAGCCGCCGGGGACGACGATCGCGTCGAGGCCCTCGAGGTCGGTGTCCTCGTGCCAGACCATCCGCGCCTCCCCGGCGCGCTCGCAGGCGAAAAGCGCATCCCGCTGATCGCACGACCCCGGGAATTGAACGACACCAAAGACCGTCGGCATCCTCAGCTCCGCTTCCGGTGCCGCCGGGTCACCGCGGGCCCGCGCCCTTAGCGGACCCCGACGACCCCGGACGCGAAGCGGAGGAGTCGGCGGGAATTACTTCGTAGTCCTCGATCAGGGGGTTGGCCAGCAGCTTTTCGCAGAGTGACGGCAGCGAATCGAGGTCGTCGATCTCGAGCTCGACCATGCGGCCGACCCGTACCGAGGAGATCCCCTTAAACCCGAGCGCGGGGAGCGCGCGCTCCACGGCCTTGCCCTGAGGGTCGAGGATGCCCTCCTTGGGCCGGATCAGGACCGTCGCCTTCACCGGCCCAGCGTACCGGCGAGGTCCGCGGAATAGCCGGCCTCGGCCAGCAGCTCGGAGCCCAGCCCGGCGCGTTCGAGCTCGGCGCGCCAGCGCCCGTCGCCGGCCGCGTACACCGGCTCGGGCTCGTGCACCTTCTCGCGGGCCCAGGCCGCGACCTCGGCGGGCATCTCGCGGCCGAGCGCGCCGTAGATCGAGTCCAGGGCGGCCGCGGGGTCGCTCCTCAGATCCTCGTTGCGGATCAGCAGGTAGCGGTCGCCGAACAGCTCCCGTCCCTGGCGCAGGGTGCGCTCGAAGGTCAGCTTCCAGACCAACAGCACCCGCAGCACGTTGGAGGGGTCGTCGAGCGCGGCGCGGCCGGCATCGGCGGCGAGGCCCCTGCGAATGATCCGCCGCGAGATCGGGCGGCACGACCAGAGCTTGCGCTTCGAGCGGTCGTTAAAGAAGAGGTCGGGCGTGGCGAGCATCTCCTCCTGGCGGCGCCCGCGCCCGAGCACGATCGAGGCGGCGACGGCTCGCGGGTCGCGGACCACATGCACGAGCGCCGCGTCCGGGTCGAGCTCGGCCAGCTCCGGGACCTTGCTGTAGAAGCGCGTCTCCTTGATCGCGATCGCGGGGGCGGTCGCCAGCAGCGCCCGCAGCCACTCCATGCAGTGCTCGGGAAGGCCGGGGTCCACCTCCAGCGGCGGCTTGCGCGGCCCGCCCCAGTTGAACTCGTCGATCGCCAGCTGCGGATACCGCTCGCGGCGGAACTGGGCGCGCAGGGCGCCGGTCTCGCCGAAGGAGTCCTCGTCCCTGGCGCCGCTGCCGCCGCCGACCGAGACCCTCTGCTCGCGCAGCGGCTCGTAGAAGCACCGCAACTCGCGGTCCTCGAGGAGGGCGTCGTAGAGGATCGTCGTCCCCGACCGGCGCATCCCCTGGACGAAGAGGTTCACGCTGGCGAGCTTAGGGGCTCGGTGGCCGGCTCAGCAGGTGCCGTCGGCGGGGGCGTGGGTGAGGCGGCCGAGCAGGTCCTCGAGGGTCGCCAGCTCCCGGGCGCTGAAGTGGTCGACGAACAGCTCCTTGATGCCGGCGTGGTGGGTCACCTGGAGGCGGTGGAAGAGTCGCTTGCCCGCCGTCGTCAGGCCGGCCTCGATGTTGCGGGCATCGGTGGCCGCTCGCTCGCGGCGCACGAGCCCGGCGCGCTCGAGGCGCTCGACCCGCCGGGAGAGGCCGCTGGGGCTAAGCAGCACGGCGCTCGCCAGATCGCACATCCGCAGCCCTCGCCCCGGCGCGTTCGCGAGCTGGACGATCACGTCGTACTCGCCGAGGGTGAAGTCGTGCTCCGAGCGCATCTCGGCGTCGAGGGCGCGGCAGAGCTGCGAGTGCGCGACGACCAGGTTCTTCCAGGCCTCGAGCCCCGGGCTTCCGGCGGCGAGGGAGTCGCCCTTCTCCGGGGCGGTGGGGGCGGTGCTCATTGCCAGGGGAAGCTTATCCGCAGGTGCTTGCGGATGCAAGCGTTTAGGTGATACGATTGCGTGCGCAAGCAATTCTCAGATGAGACTTCGAGAAGGGAACTTTCAAATGAGCGTGAGCGCCACCGCAACCATCACCCGCACAGAGATCCCCACCGCGACGTGGGCGGTCGACCAGGCCCATTCCAAGGTCGGGTTCGCAGTCAAGCACATGGGCATCGCCACCGTCCGTGGCGAGTTCGGCGAGTTCGAGGGTACGCTGGACATCGGCGAGGACCTCTCCGAGGCCCGCGCCTACGGCACCGTCAAGGTCGCCTCGGTCGACACCAACCAGCCCCAGCGGGACGAGCACCTGCGCTCGGCCGACTTCTTCGACGCGGAGACGTACCCGGAGCTGCGGTTCGAGTCGACGAGCATCGAGCAGGTAGACGAGGACACCTTCAGCATCACCGGGGAGCTGACGCTCCACGGGGTCACCTGCGAGCTCGAGCTCACCGCCGAGTTCCAGGGAACCGAAATCGGCACGCAGGACGAGGAACGGATCGGCCTCGAGATCACCGGTCAGCTCTCCCGCAGCGATTACGAGATGAAGTTCAACGCGGCCCTCGGGAGCGGCAACGCCGTCGTCTCCGACGAGGTCAAGCTCGCCCTCGACATCGCGGCGGTCAAGCAGCTTTAGTCGAGCGAGCGGCCGGAGATGCGCTCGTAGGCCTCGACGTACTTGGCGCGGGTCCGGGCGACGACGTCGTCTGGAAGCTCCGGGCCCGGAGGCGAGTGGTCCCAGCCGGAGGAGTCGAGCCAGTCGCGCACGTACTGCTTGTCGAAGGAGTCCTGGCCCCGTCCCGGTTCGTAGTCGTCGGCCGGCCAGAAACGCGAGGAGTCCGGCGTCAGCACCTCGTCGCCGAGGACGACCTCGGCGCCCGGGCTGGCCCCGAACTCGAACTTGGTGTCGGCGATGATGATCCCGCGCTCCGCGGCGTGGGCGGCGGCGTGCTCGTAGAGCTCGATCGAGACCCGGCGCAGGTCCTCCATCAGCGCCCGGTCGCCGATGATCTCGACGGCGCGCTCGAAGTCGACGTTCTCGTCGTGGTCTCCCAGCTCGGCCTTCGTCGCCGGGGTGAAGATCGGCTCGGAAAGCTTCTCGGACTCCTGCAGCCCCTGCGGCAGCTCGATCCCGCAGACCGACCCGGACTCGCGATACTCCCGCCAGCCTGAGCCCGAGAGGTAGCCGCGGACGACGCATTCGACCGGGTACATCCCCAGGCGCTTGACGCGCAGGCCGCGGCCCTCGGCGCCCTCCGGGACGTCCTCGGAGATGTAGTGGTTGGGCACGATCCGGCCCGTGGTCTCGAACCAGAAGACGGACATCTGGGTCAGCACCCGCCCCTTGTCCGGGATCGGGGTCGGCAGGACCACGTCGTAGGCGGAGATCCGATCCGAGGCGACCATCACCAGGTCGCCGTCGAGCTGGTACATCTCGCGGACCTTGCCGCTTGCGAGCAGGCGCAGGTCTGCGAGCGAGGTCGACATCAGCGACGCCGATGCTAGCGTCGGACGCCGATGTCCATCTGCTTCGGCTCTGCGTCGAGCGTGGTCCCCTCGAATCCCAGTCGCTGCTGTGCGTGAAGAAGAGCGGTCACACCTCAGCCCGTCCCGGCTGAGGTGATCGGGGACGCGGGTGGCGGGCCAAACCCGCAGTCGGGCCAAGCCCGCCCTCCGCGCCTCGCTGAACCTAGGCGGCGCTCATCTCGGTCGCCTCGGTCAGTACGCCGATGTTCCTCATGAACCGCTGGGTGTCCCACTGCCCCCAGGACTCGGCCACCCTGCTGTCCTCGAATCGGTCGATCACGATGCCCTCCACGGGCTCACCCTTCTCGCCGGTGGGCTCCTGGCCCATGAACTCGTTCTCGAACGTGCCCTGGGCTCGCCAGCGGACGACCACCTTGTCGTCGGCGGCGAAGGCATCCTCGATCGTAAACGCGAGATCGGGGAACGCCTCGCGGTAGCCCGCGATCGTCTGCTTGACGTCCTCGCGGCCCAGATCGCCCAGCATCGGGTCGTGATCCACGTACTGCTCGGTGCAGACCTCGTCGATCAGGTCGAGGTGTCCCGTGCCGAATGCCTCTTCGACAAGGCGACGCGAGACAGCGATGTTGTTCTCTTGGATTGCTGTGGCCATGAGCCACTTCCTTCCATTGACGGATACCCGGGTCGAGCGAGGATCGCTCCCAGCGGGCATCCTTAGTGCGGAGCGGGGGCCGTACAGCACGGTGGCATTCGTCGCCACAGTCCAGCGGTCGCTCCAAGAAGGACGTACCCGGGTGGAGCGGGCTGTAACCACTTGTGGCCGCTTCGCGGCATCAACACGAAATGACGTCTCGCGTAGAGGTAATCCGAGAAAGCGGGTTACGAGTGGTTACGAAGGGCGTGAGAACCTGCCGGATGAGCCGTTGACCCGTCGGAGCGCCTCGTCCAGGACGACCTCGCCGGCGCCGATCCGATCGGCCAGCTCGGCGCCGTCCAGGCCGAAGTCCGCCCAGCGGCGCTCCCCGGCGAGCGCCCGCGAGAACGAGTCCGCGGTCGTGATCCGGTCCGGGGACGCCTCGACCAGCCGTGGGATGAAGTGCGTCTCGGGGGGAATCGCGAGCTCGGGGTGGCTATCGAGCATCAGCCGCAGCAGCGCCGCCTCGCTTTCCGCGCGTACCGGTCCACCGCCCACCATTGCCCGGTAATACTGCTGGTGATGGATGTCGCAGCCTCAGCCCCGGTGGCGCCGCGGCGGCCGGGGGCCACAGAGCTCCCGCCGGGCCCGCGGCTGCCAAAGGCCGTGCAGACGGTGCGCTTCGTCCGCCGCCCGGTCGAGTTCTTCGAGGACTGTGCCGCCCGCTACGGCGACGCGTTCACGATCAGGATCCACGGGCCGGGAGACGTCGTGGTCATCTCCGACCCGCCGTCGTTGAAGAAGCTCTTCGCAGCAGACCGCGTCAACACGATCGCCCCCGGCCGGAACATCATCCTGCGGCCGCTGCTCGGCCCTCAGTCGGTGCTGCTGCTCCCCGGGGGTGAGGAGCACCTGCGACGGCGAAAGCTGATGCTGCCTCCCTTCCACGGCGAGCGGATGCGCGCGTATGAGTCGGTGATCGCGGACGCGACCGAGCGCGAGGTCTCCCGCTGGCGCCCCGGCGAGCGCTTCGCCCTCCACCCCGGGATGCAGGCGATCACGCTCGAGGTGATCCTGCGGGCCGTCTTCGGGGTCGAGGACGAGGGCCGGCGGCAGGAGCTGGGCGACGACCTCGTCGAGATCCTGGCGACGACCCAGTCGCCGGCGGCGCTGGGACTCTCCTCCAAGCGCCTGCGGCGGATCTGGCCCTGGCGCCGGACGGCGGCCAGGATCCGGCGCACCGACGAGATCCTCGGCCAGGAGATCGCGCGCCGCCGCACCGACCCGGACCTGGCGACGCGCGACGACATCCTCTCGATGCTCGTCGCGGCGCGCTTCGAGGACGGATCGGCGATGGACGACCGCGAGATCCGAGACCAGCTGATGACCCTCCTGCTCGCCGGCCACGAGACCACCGCCACCTCGCTCGCCTGGGCGTTCGACCTTCTCTTCCGCCGGCCGGAGGCGATGGAGCGGCTGACCGCGGAGGTGCGCGACGACGAGAGCGACTACCTCGATGCGGTCATCGACGAGACCCTGCGTCTGCGCCCGGTGGTCCCGTTCACCGGCCGCCAGCTCCGCGACGCCACCGAGCTGGGCGGCCATCGGTTGCCCGCGGGGGCCGTGGTCCTCGCCGGCATCTACCTGGCGCACATGCGCGACGACGTCTATCCCCAGGCGCGCTCGTTCCGGCCCGAGCGCTTCCTCGACTCAGACCTCGTGACCTACTCGTGGGTTCCCTTCGGCGGCGGCACCAGGCGCTGCCTCGGCGCCGCCTTCGCCAAGTTCGAGATGAAGGTCGCCCTGCGCACGATCCTGCGCAGCGCCGTCTTGCGCCCCGCCAGCGAGGGCCCCGAGCGGATCGTGCGCCGCAACGTCACCCTCGCCCCCGCCGGGGGAACGCCCGCGGCGCTGGTCGAGCGTCTCTAACTTGGCTAGTCGCGCAGAGCCTCGAGGCGCTCGATCACCTCGGGCACGTGCTTCAGGTAGGCCGAGTAGTCAAGGACGGCCTCCCAATCAATGCCCGAGACCTCCTCCGCTTCGCGTCCGGGGGCCTCGGG
>JBKJZF010000152.1:0-2921 GCA_046715315.1 Solirubrobacterales bacterium
CCCCCGGGCCGGCTGAACCCAGGCGCCTTGGGCGCTGTCCGACCCTGGGCCTAGCCTGCGGGCCGCAGGATGGCATCGCTGATCAGCTTCGAAGAGGCTCTCGCGCTGGGGGATTTCTCCTCCCACGACGAGATCGGCGAGCTTGTCGAGCGCGCCTGGGCCGTGCGCAAGGAGCGCTTCGGCGATTCGACCGACATGTGCTCGCTGGTCAACGCCAAGTCGGGGGGCTGCGCCGAGGACTGCGGCTTCTGCGCCCAGTCGCGCTACGCCGAGGCCGACACGCCGATGCACGCGATGATGAGCCCCGACCAGATCCTCGAGCACGCGAAGGCGGCCGAGGCCGCCGGGGCCCACCGCTTCTGCATGGTCACCCAGGGCCAGGGGCTCTCGAAGCGCGACTTCGAGTCGATCGTCGAGGGTGCAAAGCTGGTCTCCAAGCAGACCAACCTGAAGCGCTGCGTCTCGGTCGGCCACATCTCGCCCGACCGCGCGCGCGAGCTCGCTGACGCCGGTGTGCAGCGCGTCCACCACAACGTCGAAACCGCACGCTCCTACTACGAGGAGGTGACCACGACGGTCCGCTACGAGGGGCGGATGCGGACGATCGACGCCGTCAAGGAGGCCGGGCTCGAGACCTGCGTCGGCGGCATCCTCAACCTCGGCGAGACGCCCCACCAGCGCGTCGAGATGGCCTTCGAGCTGGCCGAGGTGAACCCGACGTCGGTGCCGATCAACCTGCTCAACCCGCGCTCGGGCACGAAGTTCGGCGACCGCGAGCTGATGGACGCCTGGGACGTGGTCAAGTGGGTGGCGATCTTCCGCCTGATCCTCCCCGACGCCCTCTTCCGCCTCTGCGGCGGCCGGGTGGAGAACCTCGACGACCTGCAGCCGCTGGCGGTCAAGGCCGGCCTCAACGGGGTGATGATGGGCAACTTCCTGACGACGCTCGGCGCCGAGCCCGCCGACGACCGGGAGATGTTCGAGGAGCTGGGGCTGAACGTCGCCCGCCAAGCCGACAACGGCGCCAACCCGCGGCCCGACAACCGCTCCGGGTGGCTCGAGGGCGACGCTCCGGAGACGCCGATCGACGAGCTCATCGACAGCCAGCAGGAGGCGAACTTCTGGGACCCTTCGACCCAGCTGCGGGTGATCTCAAAGAAGGCGAAGCCGCCGCCCTATCCACGGGCTGAGGCCAACGGCGACCCCGGAGACGCGCGAGCGGCGTGACCGACGTCGCGGCGCGCCTCGACGAGCTTCGCCGCAGCGGCCTGCACCGGCGCCTGCGGCTGATCGAGGGCAGACAGGGCCCGCGGGTGCTGCTCGACGGCGCCGAGGTGCTGCTGCTGTGCTCGAACAACTACCTGGGGCTGGCCGACCACCCCCAGGTTCGCGACGCCGCCGCGGCCGCGGCCGAGCGCTACGGGGCCGGGGCCGGAGCCTCGCGCCTGGTCTCGGGGACGATGTCGCCGCACCGCACGCTCGAGCAGCAGCTCGCCGACTTCATCGGGGCCGAGACCGCGCTCTTGTTCGGCTCCGGGTACCTGGCGAACACCGGCACCGTGGCCGCGCTCGCCGGCCGGGGCGAGGTCGTCTTCTCGGACGAGCTCAACCACGCCAGCATCATCGACGGCTGCCGCCTCAGCCGGGCCGAGACGTTCGTCTACCGCCACCGCGACGCCGAGCACCTCGAGTGGGGGCTGGGCCGGGCCGGCGGGCGGGCGAGCCTGATCGTCTCCGACAGCGTCTTCTCGATGGACGGGGACGTCGCCCCGCTCGGAGAGCTGGTCGACCTCGCCCGCCGCCACCGGTGCAAGCTGATGGTCGACGACGCGCATGGCACCGGCGCGCTCGGCCCGGGCGGCCGGGGCGCCGTCGCGGCGGCCGGCCTCACCGGCGAGGTCGACGTGATCGTCGGCACCCTCGGCAAGGCGCTCGGCAGCTACGGCGCCTACGTCTGCTCCAACTCACAGATCGCGGATCTGCTGGTCAACACCGCCCGCCCGTTCATCTTCTCCACCGCGCCCCCACCCCCGTCGGTCGGCGCCGCGATGGCGGCGCTGGCGATCCTGCGCTCGCGGCCCGGCCTGGTCGAGCAGCTGCGGCGAAACGCGGCCGGCCTGCGCGAGGCCCTCGGGGCCCACGGCCTCGACCTCGGTGAGTCGCGCACCCACATCGTCCCCGTGGTCGTCGGCGACGCCCGGCGGGCGATGGCCCTTTGCGAGCGCTCGCTCGAGAACGGCGTCTTCGCCCAGGCGATCCGGCCGCCGACCGTCCCCGCCGGGACCTCGCGCCTGCGCCTGGCGGTGATGGCGAGCCACGGCGCCGAGGAGCTGCGCAGGGCCGCAAGGGTAATCGGGCACGCGGCACGCGACCTCGGCATCTCCGCGCCGCCCGCCGGGCGGGCGGCGACCGGCGAGCACGGCCGCCTCCGAGCCGCCTGATCGCCGAGTCCTTCGTCCTATCGGGATAGGTTCTTGCAGCCCGATGCTGCCTCCGGCCGACATCACCGAGATCACCCCCGGCCTCTGGCGCTGGACCGCCCGCCACCCGGAGTGGGTTGCCGGCGCCAAGCCTGGAACCACGGCCGACTGGCCGCGCGAGGTCGGAAGCGTCGCCTACGAGTCCCCGGGTGGGCTCGTCGTCATCGACGCCCTCGTCCCCGAGGGTGGCGACTCGCTGTGGTCGTGGCTCGACGAGCGGGCCGCCGCCGCGGACGGCCGAGTCGCGGCGCTGAGCACGATCAAGTGGCACCGGCGCAGCCGCGACGCGGTCGCCCGGCGCTACGGCGCCTCGACCTCGCGCTCGCGCGAGGCCCTGCCGGAGGGGGTTGAGGCGATCCCGATCCGCGGGGCCGGGGAGACGATGTTCTGGCTCGCCGAGCCACGTGCCCTCGTCTGCGGCGACCGCCTGATGGGCGATGG
>JBKJZF010000153.1:0-5309 GCA_046715315.1 Solirubrobacterales bacterium
CCCACGAGGTGACGGGCGGCGCCGAGCTCGAGGGCGGGCCGCCGCCGCTTCTCGGCGAGCGCCCGCGCGAGGTGCCGGTGGGACACCTCTCCTACTCGGCCCTCGCCGAGTACGAGCGCTGCGGCTACCGCTTCTACGTCGAGCGCCTGCTCGGGGTCAGGGAGGGGGCCGCGGTGCGCTCCGGCGATGGCGCCGGGCCGGCCGGCGCCGGTGAGCTCGACGCGGCTGCGCCCGACGAGCTGGTCGAGCCCGGCGAGCGGGCCGACGGGGCCGAGCGGGCCCGCGCCCTGGCCCTCGGCAACGCCGCCCACGCCGCGCTGGAGTGGTCGGCGCGGGCGGCGTGGCGTGAGCCCGACGAGGGTTTGCTGGAGACGCTGCTCGCGCGCGAGGGCCTCGCCGGTGACCCCGACGCGCTCGAGCGCGTCCGCGAAGGCGTCGCGGCCTGGCTCGGCTCGCCGCTTCGCCACGAGCTCGAGGGCTGGAGTGTTCGCGCCGAGGTGCCGTTCGTGCTCCCGGTCGGCGGCACCATCGTCCGCGGCAAGATCGACCTGTTGGCCGAGGGCCCGCAGGGCAAGCGGCTGGTCGTCGACTTCAAGACCGATGCCCTGCGCGGCCGCTCCCCCGCGACGCTGGCGGATCGCTACGCGGCCCAGCGCGAGGTCTACGCGCTCGCCGCCGCCGGGGCGGCGGACGACCAGGCGCCGGTGCGGGCGGTCCACCTCTTCCTCGAGGGCGCCGACGAGCCGGTGGCCGAGGACTTCCCTGAAGCAGCGCTCGACGCGGCGCGCACGCGGCTCGACGCGATGATCGGCCGCATCCGGGGCGGCGAGTTTCGGCCCACCGCCGAGCCCACCTCGGCGATCTGCTTCGGCTGTCCGGCGGCCGCCCGCCTGTGCCCACACCCGAAGTGGCGCCCGCCGGCGGCAGGCCCCGGCGTGGCGGCGGAGCCCGACGCGGCGGCGACCCAGGGCACGCTGTTCGAGTGAGCGCGCTCGCCGTCTTCGGCTACGGCTCGCTGGTCAGCCCGGCGAGCGCGTCGCTGAGCCTCGGGCGAGCGGCCGAGCCGGCCGGCCTGGCCCGGCTCGAGGGATGGCAGCGGCGCTGGACCACCTTTCGCGACAACCTCACGACCGAGAAGACCTTCGCCCTTGCCGACGGCGGCATCCCGCCCTTCGTCGTCGGCCTCAACATCGAGCGCGTCGCCGGGTGCCAGGGGGCGAACGGTGCCCTGATCGAGATCACCGAGGCCGAGGCTGAGCGCCTCGACCTGCGCGAGATGCGCTACGACCGCATCGACGTCACCGCCGACGTCCGCGCGCTCGCCGAGGGCGAGCCGCCGCCCGATTTCGAGCGGGTCGTCCTCTACGCGGCGAAGGCGCGCCAGCACGCGCCGCAGGCGCCGGCGGGCGCGATCGTCATCGCCGAGTACCTCCGCACCGTCGAGTCGGCCTTCGCCGAGCTCGGGCCCGAGCAGCTCGAGCTCTACCGCCGCACCACCGACCCGCCGCCGGTGGCGCCGGTCGAGGCGACCCTGGTCGGCGACCGCATCCCGGAGGGGAACCCGCGCGGCTGGTAGCCGGGCGGGCGCCGTCGGCGCGTCCTGGGTCTAGCGCGTCTTCCAGGCCAGCGCCCAGGCGCGCAGCTGGCGCAGCGCGGGCTCCAGGGCCGTGCCCTTCTCAGTGAGGGCATAGGAGACGCGCGCACGGGTGCCCGGGTGCACCGAGCGCTCGACCAGGCCCTCGGCCTCCAGCTCTCGCAGCCGGGCCGAGAGCAGCCGATCGGAGATGCCGGGGACGGCCGCGCAGAGGTCGGCGAAGTAGTGCGGGCGCTCCGACAGGGCCCAGAGGATCGCCCCCGCCCAGCGCTTGCCGATCAACTCCACCGCCTGGTGGAAGTCGGGACAGACACGGGCCGGCCCGCCCTCGGCTGTGGAACCTCCCCCCACGCTTACTGAGAGTAACCAACCGCAACCATGGGCCTGCCGGGTAAGGCTCCGCGCCCTAACCCGGCCAGACCGGACGCGAAGCGGAGGATCTGGCCGGAGTTATTCCGAAGCGGAGGATCTGGCCGGAGTTGTTCCGGAGGAGGTGGCGGGGTTATTCAGGCGGCGCACGGGCCTGTGCGGGTGGGCGCGAGCTCGCCGCGCAGCGCCTCGGCCGCAACCTCGTTGGGCACGCCCAGGCCCCCGGCGGGCCTGCCCTTGGTCTGCTCGGAGCCGAAGACGGTGGTCAGCACGCGTCCGTCGGCGTCGACCATCGGCCCTCCGGAGTTGCCGCTGCGCACCCCGCCCCGCAGCGAGGTCATCCGACGCTTCACCGGGCCGCGGCCATAGGAGTCCTGGCTGGTCACCTCTGCGGTCGTTCCCAGGCGAGCCGGCGTGACCGTGAAGGGGCCGTTCTCCGGGTAGCCGAGGACGGCCCCCGCCGTCCCCGACTGCTGATCGCCGACCAGCTCCAGCGCGGACAGCCCGAGGCCCGGGACGCGAAGCAGGGCGAAGTCGTTGCGCGGCTCGTAGTGGACCGCCTCGGCGTCGAGCTCGGGGGAGCCCGGGCGCAGCGTCACCGTCGTGTCCTCCTCGCCGGCGATCACGTGCGCGTTGGTCGCCACCAGCTCGGGCCCGATCACCCATCCGGAGCCCTCGACGCCGAGTCCGCAGGCGGTTCCCAGAACCTTGACGACGCTGTCGCCGGCGGCGTCGACCTCCGGATCCTTGGCGATCTTGGGATCGGGCGGGCCCACCTTCGCCTCCGGGCCCGCGACCGTCGGCGTCGGGTCGATCCGCCGCAACACGTTCAGCAGCGGCCCGGACGGAGGCAGCACGTCGTTGAGCGCTCCGAGGATCGCCGAGCGCTGCACCGCCGAGCGCAGCTCGACCGAGCGCGAGCCGCTGGAGTGCAGGGCGACGGCGCCGACCGCCCAGACCACCAGCAGGCCGAGCGCGCCCATCAGCGCCGCTCCGCCGATCCCGTCGAGCGCCCTCGCCGCCCCCTCGATCCCGGCCCGGCGGCGGATGGCCGAGCCCACTCCCTCCAGCGCCGCCGCCAGCGCGGCGCCGAGCAGCAGGCCGCTGAAGAGCGTCACCACCGGCGCGTACGCCGACTCCGAGCCATCGCTGAGAAGCTCCGGCCCGAGCCGCCCCCCGATCGCGGCGCCGGCGAGGAAGCCGACCAGCGGCAGGGCGCTGCGGATCAGGCCCCGCTCGTAGCCGAGCGCGGCCAGTGCGAGCACGAAGATGGCGATGAGGATGTCGAGGAGCGTCAAGGTCCGGCCATGCGGTGGTCAGAATTCATTGCGGCCCGCACGAGGCCTTAGATTCTTCATGATGAAGCGGGCCGACTCGGCATTGAGGACCGGATGAGCGGGTTCAGCTCCGAAGCCGAGCGCCGGCGTCGGCTTATGACGAGGGCGCTTCCGATCTCGATCCTGGCGGCGGGCTCGTTCGTCGCCGGGCTCGCCACGGGAAACGACGACGAGCTCAAGGCCGTGACCAGCTTCGCCACGGCCTGGGAGCACGGCGACTACGAGGCGATGGACGACCAGCTCACCCCGGAGGCCTCCTCCGAGACCCCGGCGGCGGAGTTCGAGGCGGATTACGAGAACTCGGCGGCCACGGCCACGATGGACGTGGTCGACGTGGGCGAGCCCAGGATCGGGAGGACCGCAGACGGCCAGGAGGCGGGAATCCTGCCGCTGCGGCTGCAGACCCACGCCTTCGGCGAGATCAGCGGCGAGGTGGCGCTACCCCTCGAAGACGGCCTGATCGCCTGGGACAGCCACCTGGTCTTCCCGGGCCTGAAGCAGGGCGAGACCCTGGACCGGCGCACGCGGGCGCCGAAGCGCGCCACCATCCTCGCGGCCGACGGCACTCCGCTCGCCGAGGGCCCGGCGGCGGCGCGCTCGTCCCCCCTCGGCGTCTCGGCGACGGCGATCGCTGGAGCCGTGGACACGCCCAAGCAGGCGCAGGCCGACCTCCTGGCCAGCCAGGGCTTCCCGGAGGGATCCCTGACGGGGACGAGCGGCCTCGAGCTGGCCTTCAACGACCGCCTCGACGGACGGCCCGGCGGACAGCTCCTGGCCGTCGGCGGAAGCGACGGGACGCGCGTGCTCGCCAACTCGGAGCCTGTGCCCGGCGAGCCCGTCCGCACGACCATCGACCCCGACCTGCAGACGGCGGCGGTGACCGCCCTCGGGAGCCTCTTCGGTGGGGTGGCGGTGCTCGACGCGCGTGACGGCGCGGTCAAGGCCCTGGCCGGGATCGCCTTCTCCGCCCCGCAGCCGCCCGGCTCCACCTTCAAGCTGATCACCACGACCGCTGCGCTCGACGCCGGCGTGGTCAAGCTCACCGACACCTTCCCGGTCAAGCAGGCCGCGGTGCTCGACGGCCGCGAGGTGGCGAACGCGCACGACGAGCTCTGCGGCGGCACCTTCGTCGAGTCGTTCGCGCGCTCGTGCAACAGCGTCTTCGCGCCGCTCGGCGTGGAGGTCGGCGCCGATCGCCTCGTCGCCGCCGCCGAGAAGTTCGGGTTCAACTCGCAGCCGGCCCTCTACAACGCCGAAGCGACGGCCGCGGTTGATCCGCCGGCCAGCACCATTCCCGAGACGATCACCTCCGACCTCGACCTCGGCGTCAGCGCGATCGGCCAGGGCGAGGTCCTGGCGACCCCGCTGCAGATGGCCTCGGCGGCGCAGACGATCGCCGGCGGCGGGATGCGCAGTCCGACGCCGATCGTCAAGGAGCCGCAGCTCGGGCCCGCCGCCGAGCCCGTGCGGGTCACCTCCGAGGAGACCGCGGCCCAGCTGCGCCAGCTGATGATCGAGGTCGTCAACAACGGCACCGGCGTCGCCGGCGCCATTCCCGGGGTGCAGGTGGCGGGCAAGACGGGAACGGCCGAGCTCGGCCCGGCGGCGCTCGAGCCGGGGCAAGAGCTGAAGCCGGGCGAGGAGCCCGAGCAGGACCTCGACGCCTGGTTCACGGCCTTCGCGCCCGCCTCGGCGCCGAAGCTGGTCGCCGCGGCCCTGGTCGTCCAGGCCGAAGGCGACGGCGGCGAGATCGCCGCCCCGATCGTCTCGCAGGTATTGCAAGCAGGTTTGGGGTAGACGGAACATCTCCGCCGCCTCCTCCGCTTCGCGTCCGGGGGCGGCGGGTTAGGGCCCGGCCTTACCCGGCAGGGTTGGCCGCTTGAGCTAGGGACGAGGTCCCGGTAGACCAGCATGAGCCTGCCGGGTCAGGTTTCGCGCCCGCAGGCGCCGCCCCCGGACGCGAAGCGGAGGAGGCGGCGGAGATGTTCCGTCTACCCCAAACCTGCTTG
>JBKJZF010000154.1:0-5413 GCA_046715315.1 Solirubrobacterales bacterium
GAACAGCCCCTCCTCGCGCAGCAGGCGCTGGGTCCAGACGATCGCGTCGCGGTTGGAGACCATGATCTTTCGGTCGAGCAGCGAGAGGTCGATGATCGGCGGGATGAAGCCGTCGTCCAGCGAGCGCAGGCCCTGGACCTCCTCGCCCTGCATCGGCTCGGCCGCGACGATCTTGGTCTCGGGGTCGTTCTCCTTCAGCCTCCGCCCCACGCCCATCAGGGTTCCCCCGGTGCCGAGGCCGGCGACGAACGCGGTCACCGTGTCCAGCTCCTGGAGGATCGCGGGCGCGGTGCCTTCGTAGTGGGCGCGCGGGTTCGCCTCGTTGCCGTACTGGTAGGGCATGTACGAGGCGGGGTCGGCGTCCGCCATCTCCAGCGCCAGCTCGACGGCGCCGTTGGAGCCCTTGGCGCCCTCCGAGTAGACGATCTCGGCCCCGTACATCCGCAGCAGCTGGGTCCGCTCCTCGGTGACGTTGTCGGGCATGACCACGGTCAGCGAATAGCCCTTGCGGCCACAGATCATCGCCAGCGAGATCCCGGTGTTGCCGGATGTCGGCTCGAGCACCTTCTGCCCGGGCTCGATCGCGCCCTCGGCCTCCGCCGACTCGATCATCGCCTTCGCCACTCGGTCCTTGACCGAGCCGGTGGGGTTCTGTCCCTCGAGCTTGGCGAAGATCCTGACGCCCGGCTTCGGCGAGAGCTTGGGCAGCTCGACCAGCGGCGTATTGCCGATGGACTCGACCAGGTCGCCGTAGCGTCCGCCGCAGGGACGGTTGAGGGTGCGCTCGTCGAGGGTCACGCTTTCGAAAGTGTAGTGCGGTGCGCGCGCTTGGTGCGCCTCACGGCGCTAGCCTGGTTGGTCGGCTCGTGAAAGGATTGGCGACGGATCTGCAGCCTCAGGAGGCGCCTCGTGACAACCGCGAGGCGATCCTCGTGGCGGTCGCCCGGGTGATCGCCCGCCGCGGCATCCGTGGCCTGCGGGTCGAAGACATCGACGGCGCTTCGCGCCCCCTCGACCGAGAGCGGCTACGAGGCCGTTTCCACAGCCCTGCTGAACGAGCTCTCCGAGGATCCCGAAGTCCGCGACAACGCCATCGTCTGGGGAGAGGTGAGCGCGTCGGCGGTGTTCGAGCCGGAGCTGCGTGAGGACGTGCGCCACGTCGCCGAGGCCTGGAGCGCGACAGTGGCGGAGGAGATTCGCCGGGGCCTGGCCGACGGGCCGGTCAGGGAGGGCATCGATGCCGACCAGGCTGCCGAGGTGCTGATCGCGCTCGTGGACGGCCTCTGCAACCGCTGGCTGGCGGGCGCGATGCGATGGAGCGAGCGCGAGCGACCGAGCTCCTCGTGGCGACGCTGAGCCAGACACTTCGCGCGGGCGACTGAGCCTTCATCAACGAGACCGGATATGTTCGACGGACCGGGGAGGCCCCCGCCCCCCCCCCTTGACCAGGAGGAAGTACCAAGGATGAGAGGAACTCGCCTGTGGCTCGTGATCGCGATGATCGCGGCCCTGTTCGCCAGCGCGCTCGTCGCGGGATGCGGTAACGACGATGATGACGCGACCACCGAGGAGACGACCGCCGGCGCCGGCGCGGACATTGAGACGATCGAGGAAGGCGTGCTCTCGGTCGGCACCGACGCGCCGTACCCGCCGTTCTTGCTCTCGACGCCGGATAGCCCCGACTTCAGCGGTTACGAGGTCGAGCTCTTCAACGCGATCGCCGACATACTCGGCTATGACGTCAAGTACACGAACACGGGCTTCGGCACGATCTTCCGCGACACCGCGAACGGCCTGTTCGACACGGCCGTCGCCTCTTCGACGATCACCGCCGGGCGCGAGAGGACGGTGGATTTCACCGATCCGCACTACGAAGCGCAGCAGGCGCTGCTCGTGCCTGAGGACTCGGACGTCGCGTCGGTCGACGACCTGGGCGGCGTCATCGTAGGCGCCCAGGACGGGACCACCGGCGAGGCCTACGGCAACGACGAGACCGACGCCGGCGAGGTCCGCGGGTTCCCGCAGGGCCCCGACGCGATCTCGGCGCTGATCACCGGCCAGGTCGAGGCAGTGATCATCGACCAGCCCGTGGCGCTCGACGCAGTCGAGAAGCAGGGCGGCGTCGAGATCGTCGAAGAGATCCAGACGAACGAGCTCTACGGCTTTGCGGTCGCGCCGGAGAACGACGGCCTGCGCGAGGCGATCAACGAGGCGCTGGCGACGCTCAAGGAGGACGGGACGCTGGACGAGCTGTACGAGAAGTACTTCGCCACGACCCCGCCGGAGACCGTCGCTGCGGGCAGCACGAACGAATTGCTTACCGACGACTAGATCGCCTGCGAAGCGCCAGATGTGATTGAAAGAGGGACGCCGATCGGCGTCCCTCTTTTTCTAGAACAGGAGCGAGATGGACTACATCCTCGAGTACTACTTCGACTTCGGGCTGATGAAGGACCAGTTCGACCCTGTGCTCCAGGGGTTTTGGTACACGGTCAAGCTGTCGCTGCTCGCCGGCGTCCTCTCGCTCGTGTGGGGCCTGGTGCTGGCGGTGCTCCGCCAACTCCCCGGCAAGGCGCTGGCCCCCGTCCGGGGGTTGGTGATCGCCTACATCGACATCTTCCGGGGAATCCCCCTGCTACTCGTGCTCTTGCTCGTGTCCGGATTCCTCAGCTCGGCGGCTTCACCGGTCGGCGGGGAAATCCTTCCGCGCGAACTCGGGATTCCGGACTGGCTCGGTCAGCCATCCCCGTTCTGGTACGGGGTCATCGCCTTGACGCTCACCTACGGCGCCTATATGGCCGAGGTGTATCGAGCCGGGATCGAGGCGGTGCCCGGCGGTCAGGCGGAGGCAGCGCGCTCGCTGGGGATGAGCCACGGCCAGGCGATGCGTTACGTAATCGTTCCGCAGGCGGTGCGCAAGGTGATCCCGCCGCTGCTGAACGACTTCATCGCGCTGATGAAGGACACCTCGCTGGTCAGCTTCCTGGGCCTCACGGAGGTCGTTGGAGCCGGGTTCAACTTCCAGTCATCCGACTTCAACGGCTCGGCCCTCACACTGGGCGCGATCCTGTTCCTGCTGGTCACGATTCCGCTCGCTCGCCTGGTCGACGTCCTCATCTCCCGCGACCAGGGCAAGCACCAGCGAGGTGGCGCTAGCACCACCGGTGTGCCTGGACTGGCGCCAACCCCCGGCACCGGCGGGGCGTGATCGTGACAGCGACGACCGGCAGCTCGGCCGGCGACACGCCCGCCGCGGCAACCCTGCGCCTCGAGGGAGTCCACAAGAGCTTCGGCTCGCTGCACGTGCTCCGCGGGGTGGACATGGAAGTCGAGCGCGGGCAGGTGATCTGCGTGATCGGGCCGAGCGGCTCGGGCAAGTCGACGCTGCTGCGCTGCATCAACCTGCTCGAGCCGCCCGACGAGGGCAGGATCCTGATCGAGGGAAAGGAGATTACGGCCGGCGGCCAGGGTGGCGCCGGCGACCTCGACTACGTACGCAGGCGCGTGGGGCTGGTGTTCCAGCAGTACAACCTGTTCCCACACAAGTCTGCACGCGACAACGTCTCCATCGGGCCGGTGCGAGTGCTCGGACGCAAGCGGGATAAGGCGCAAGCCGAAGCGGAGGACCTGCTCCGCCGGGTCAACCTCGGGGACAAGATGGACGAGTTCCCCGAGCGCCTCTCAGGCGGCCAGCAGCAACGCGTCGCGATCGCCCGGGCGCTGGCCATGGACCCGCACGTGATGCTCTTCGACGAGGTCACCTCGGCACTCGACCCTGAGCTGATCAAGGAGGTGCTCGACGTAATGCGCGAGCTCGCCTCCGAGGGAATGACGATGATCGTCGTAACGCACGAGATCGGCTTCGCTCGAGACGTCGCCAGCCGGGTCGTTTTCATGGACGAGGGCGTGGTGGTCGAAGAGGGACCGCCTTCCGAGGTGCTCGGCAACCCGCGCGAGGAGCGCACGAAGAGCTTCCTGGGACTGGTCCTGGAGCGCTAGCGCCCGCCGGCCATCGCCGGCAGGATCACGACCGTGTCCGCGTCGGCGGCGGTCGTCTCGAGGCCGTCGAGGACGCGCACGTCCTCGTCGTTGAGGTAGACGTTGACGTAGCGGTTGAGCTCGCCGGCGTCGTCGAAGAGCTGCCCGCGCGTGTCCGGGTGGGCATCGGCGAGCGCGCTCAGGACCTCGCCGACGGTTTCCCCGTCGAGGGAGACCTCGGTGTCCCCACCGGTCTTCGAGCGCAGCACCGGTGGGATCTTCACGGTCGGCATTGGCGGAAAGCCATTCGGTCGGTTAGGCGGGCGTGGGCTCGCGCGCCGGAGCGCCGCAGAAGAGCTCGTAGTCGGGAAACTTCCCCAACTCCGAGGCGGGGAGGTTCTCGCCGGCGGGCCCGCAGATCGGGCAGTCGGGATCGCGACGGACCTTGAGCTCGGTGAACCGCGTGCTCAGCGACTCGTAGAGGAGCAGCCGGCCCTTCAGCGGCTCGCCGATCCCGGCGGCGAGCTTGATCACCTCGTTGGCCTGGAGCAGGCCCATCACGCCGGCCATCACGCCGAGCACGCCGTTGGCTCCGCAGCTTGGCGCCAGCTCCGGCGGCGGGGGCGTCGGGAAGAGGCACCGGTAGCAGGGGCCGTCGAAGGGGATGAAGGTCGAGACCTGCCCCTCGAAGCCGAGGATCGAAGCCGAGACCACCGGCTTTCGCAGCCGCACCGAGGCGTCGTTGAGCAGGTAGCGGGTGGGGAAGTTGTCGGCGCCGTCGACGACGATGTCGTAGGGCTCGAGCAGCTCGAGGATGTTGGAGGCGTCGAGGCGGGTGTTGTGCTCGATCACCTCGACGTCGGGGTTGAGCGCCTCGATCGTGGCCTTGGCCGACGCCGTCTTCGGCTCGCCGACCGTCCGCGTCGAGTGGATCACCTGGCGCTGCAGGTTGGACTCGTCGACGACGTCGTCGTCGACGATCCCCAGGGTCCCGATCCCGGCGGCCGCCAGGTACAGCGCGGCCGGGGCCCCGAGCCCGCCGGCGCCGAGCAGCAGCACCTTCGATTCGAGCATCTTCACCTGGCCCTCGACGCCGACCTCTTCCAGCAGGGTGTGGCGCGAGTAGCGCATCCGCTGGTCCTTGCTGAGGGCGTGCCTGGCGATCACCGGGAGCTCGGCGTCGAGCCAGCCGGTGATCCCCCCCTCGATCACGGCGACGTTGTCGTAGCCGAGCGATTGCAGGGCGTCGGCAGCGCGCGAGGAGCGGTTGTCGGTGCGGCAGTACAGCAACACGCGCCGGGAACGCTCCGGCACCAGCTCGTCGATGCGCTCGAGCAACTCGCCCTGGGGAACGTGCTCGGCCTCGGCGAGGTGGGCCTCTTCCCACTCGTGGGGCTCGCGGACGTCGATCAGCGCGGCGTCGCCCTGAGCGATC
>JBKJZF010000155.1:0-6104 GCA_046715315.1 Solirubrobacterales bacterium
GCACCAGCGGTCGCGCCCGGCGGCTGCGGCTCCAGTCGCGGCTGACCTTCGGCAGCGTCCACCCCCGCCGCAGCGCCGGCTCGTGCTCGTGCAGGTAGCGCAGGCTCGGGACCTCCATCGTCGAGACCATCGCCCGCTCGAGCAGGCCGTGCTCGCGAAGCGCTGAAGCGATTTCATCCTCGCGCCCTCCGAGCTTGAGGTCGAGGTTGATCCGGACCCGGTCCAGCGGCCCACTCCCGAACGCGTCCAGGCAGTCTCCGAGGCTCAGCGGCTCCCGCCGGGCGGCGTCCGCCCAGTCGTGGGCGATCACCAGCGGCCCGCCGGGCGTGGTGACCGGGCCGGCGGCGGCTCGGCGCCAGTCCTCGCCCGTGGCGAAGTCCGCGCGCGGGCGCAGCACATCCAGCTCGATCGCGTCCACGCCCACTTCCACCGCCGCCCGGAAGCTCTCGAGCGTGTTCCCCGGGGCGATCGCGTCGGCGCCCTTGTGGCCGATGCGCAGCAGCTCCCCCTCCACGCCACAAATGTATTTGGCCCTGCCGGGAATCAGCTCAGAAGAGCTGATTCTCACCCGCGAAGATCTCGGAGACCGAGTCGTCGGCTAAGATCCGCCGGATCGAGTCGGCCAGCGTCTGGGCCGTCGAGAGCACGGTGATGTTGTCCGGCGCGCCGGGGCGCAGCGAGATCGTGTCGGTGACGACGATGCGCTCGATCCCCGACTTCGCATAGGGCAGCCGCTCGTAGGCCGGGCCGGAGAAGACGCCGTGGGTGGCGCAGGCGATCACCCGGGCCGCGCCCTCCTCCATCACCGTGGTCGCCGCCGCGCACAGCGTCCCGGCGGTGTCGATCATGTCGTCCACCAGGACAGCGGTCTTGCCCTTGACGTCGCCGACGACGTAGCCGATCGCGGCGACCTGCTGGGCGGGGCGCTCCTTCTCCATCACGGCCCAGTGGACGCCGAGCTTGCGGGCGAAGTTGCGCGCCACCTTGACCCGCCCGGCGTCGGGCGAGACGATCACGAGGTCCTCGAAGGACTGGTCGAGGAAGTACTGGGTGAGGTTGGGCATGGCGGTCATGTGGTCCACGGGGACCTCGAAGAACCCCTGCACCTGCCCGGAATGCAGGTCCATGGTGAGGACGCGGTCGACCCCTACCGCCTCCAGGGCCTTGGCGACGACCCGGGCCGAGATCGGCTCGCGCGGCCGCGATTTCTTGTCCTGGCGGGCGTAGCCGTACCAGGGCATCACGGCGATGATCCGGTGGGCCGAGGCGCCCTGCGCAGCGTCGATCATCACCATCAGCTCGAGCAGGGCGTCGTTGGGCGTCATCCCGTTGGCCGCGTTGGCGGCGGTGGACTGGATCAGGAAGACGTCGGCGCCGCGGATCGACTCCTTGTAGCGGCAGTAGACCTCGCCGTCGGCGAACGTCCGCAGATCGACCTGGCCGAGGTCGAGGTCGAGGTGGCCGGAGATCCGGGCCGCCAGCTCCATCGAGGCGCGGCCGCCGAAGACCATCAGGCGCTTGGTGTAGTCCTGCGGGATCGAGCTGACCGTCTGCGGGCTCTCCTCGACGACGCTCAAGAGTCCTCCCCCTCGTCGGCTTCCTGGTTCGCTTCCGCGGCCGCCTCGGCCTTGCGCTCCGCGAATCCCTCGATGTTTCTCTGCTCGCCCTTCGTGACCCCGAGCGCGCCCTCTGGCACGTCCTCGCGAATCACCGCTCCAGCGCCAGTGTAAGCATCGTCGCCGATGGTCACGGGGGCGACCAGCGAGCTGTGGATTCCGATTCGCGCACGTTGCCCGATCTTCGTACGGCTCTTGGCGAAGCCGTCGTAGTTGGCGGTGATCGTGCCGGCGCCTACATTGCTGCCGTCCCCAACCTCGGCGTCTCCGAGGTATGAGAGGTGCGGGACCTTGGTCCCCTCGCCGATGCGGGTGTTCTTGATCTCGACGAAGGTCCCCACCTTGGCTCCCTCGGCGAGCGCAGCCCCCGGGCGCAGATACGCAAACGGCCCGATCGCGCAGCCGTCGGCGACGTCGCACTCGACCAGGTAGGAGTGCGGGACGAACACGCCGGAGCCGAGGGTGGAGTCGATCAGGGTGGAATGAGGTCCGACGGTCGAGCCGCCGCCGACGCGCGTCCGGCCGCGCAGGCTGGTGCCGGGCTCGATCGTCGCGTCGGGGTCGATCTCGACATCGGCGTCGATCCAGGTCGCGCCGGGGTCGACGATCGTCACCCCGGCGAGCATGTGGCGCTCACAGATTTGCCGGCGTGCCTCGGCGGCGACGAGGGCGAGGTCGGCGCGGTGGTTGACCCCGAGGTTCGCGGCGGGGTCGGCGGCCACGTAGGCGGCGACCACGCCGCCCGAGGCGCGCAGCAGCGGCAGCACGTCGCCGAGGTAGTACTCGCCTGCCTCGTTGTCGTCGGTCAGCCGCTGCAGCGCCCCCGCCAGCGCCGCGGCGTCGAAGGCGAAGGTGCTGGTGCTGATCTCGCGCAGGGCCAGGACCTCGGGCGCCACCCGGTCGGGATGCTTGGTCTCGACGATCCGGTCGACGTCGCCGGCGTCGTCGCGGACGACGCGACCGTAGGCGCCGGGGTCGTCGAGCTCGACCGTCATCACCGTCGCCGCCGCGCCCGCGTCGCGGTGCGTGGCGAGCAGCTGCTGAAGCAGCGGCCCGGAGATCAGCGGATGGTCACCGGGCACGACGACGACGGTGTCGGCGTCGGCGACCAGCTCCGAGGCAGCGCGGATCGCCCCGCCGGTGCCGTCGGGCTGCGGCTGGACGACGGTCTCGGCGCCATCGGGCAGGAGGCCCTGGAGATCGCGGTCGGGCGAGACGATCACGGCGATCCGGTCGGCGCCGGCCTCGCTCGCGGCGGCGACCGGCCAGGCGACCATCGGCCGCCCGCATACGGGGTGCATCATCTTCGGGAGCGAGGAGCGCATCCTGGTCCCCTCGCCCGCCGCCATGATCAGGACGGTGGTACCGGCCACGGCGCAATCGTAGAGCGCTAGGCGCAACCTTCGCGGGCCATCTCGTTCTCGTAGAACCGAACCCACTTGCGGATCGCGTTGTCGGACACGCCGTAGTTGCGCCCGACGGCGAGGTAGCTGGTCCTCTTGATCTCTCTGAGAAGTTGCGCGTACGGCGGACGATCCGCTCGGCGGCGAGTCACGGATCTGGCTCGCGCGGCCCGTTGGCCACAGCTCCGCGAGCAGAAGCGTTGCTCCCGACGCTTCGCCCTGAACCCACGACCACAGAGGGCACAGGACCTTGGCGGGCGTCGATTGTTCCGTCCGCAGTGGGTCTGGAGCGTCGCAGCGCAGTTCGGACAGATGATCCTGAGGTTCATGAGGCGGTGGTCATCCGGAACGCCGTTGATGTGATCCAAGATCAGGGCGATTCGCATCCCCCGCCAAGTCTCGCCCTGTCCACACAGTTCGCAGATCGGTTGCTTCATCCCCTCCGCCAGCAAGCGCCGCTTGAGGTGGTAGCGGTTATACGTGGAGTCCTTGACCATGATCTCGCTCAAGGGGCGCTTGATCCTGCGAGTGCGTAGGGCTTCGATACTGGCTGCGATTGGGTCGAAATGGGAGCTGTCGATCTGCCACCGCTCGGCGTACTTCTGCGCCGTCCTCCAGTTGCCGCCGGCGCTTCTGTACCCGAGGCGGCGGAGAGTCTCAGCCCACGATCGGGATCTCGCGATTGCCTCCCGCAGTTGCGGCTCGGTGAAGCGAGGTCCCCTCGATGCCATACGAACATATGTTCGCATCGCGGCCGGACGCGATCACGCCTAGACTGGCCTCGATCCGGGGTGGTGTAATTGGCTAGCACAGAACATTTTGGATGTTCAGGACGAGGTTCAAACCCTCGCCCCGGAATTCACCGGTTGGCGTAGTCCGCCCGCAGGCGCTCGAGCGTCACCCGCCGCTCGCGGGGCCGTCGCGGTTGAGGGTTCGATTCCTCCCCCCCGGAACTCGCTCCAGTTAGGCTCGCGGGGATGTCGGCCCCCGATCTGCTCGACCTCGCCCTCGACGCCGCCGGCGGGCTCGACCGCTGGCAGCAGGCGGAGCGGATCAGGACGAAGCTGGCGAGCGGTGGGCTCGCGTTCGACACGAAGTGGAAGCGGAGCGCTCTGCGTGACGTCGAGGGCGTGATCGACCGGGCTCAGCCACGGACCGTCTATTCGCCCTACCCGATGGCCGGCCAGCGGGGCGTGTTCGAGGCCGACCGGGTGCGGATCGAGACCGACTCCGGTGAGGTGCTGGAGGAGCGCGAGGACCCGCGGGCGGCGTTCGGCGGGGCCGCCGGGTTGCGGCGGAACCTCTGGTGGGACCACCTCGACCTGCTCCACTTCGCCGGCTACGCGCTCTGGAACTACCTCTCGGCGCCGTTCATGCTGACCCGCCCCGGCTTCGAGCTGAGCGAGGGCGCGCCCTGGGAGGAGGACGGCGAGCGCTGGCGGCGCCTCGACGTCCGCTTCCCCGCCGACATCCCGACGCACTCGCCCGAGCAGTCCTTCTTCTACGACGAGTCCGGGCTTCAGCGCCGCCACGACTACACCGCCCTCCCTTTCGGCCGCTGGGCCAGGGCGACCCACTACTGCTACGAGCACCGCGAGCTGGGTGGCCTCACCCTCCCCACCCGCCGGCGCGTCCATCCCCGCCTGCCGAGCGGCAAGCCCCTGCGCCCGATCACCCTCGTCTGGATCGACATCGCCTCGCTGAGCCTCGAATAGGCTCCGCGGCGAAGTGCGCCGCCAGGTGACGCAGCGCGAGGCCAAATCGCGCCGCCATCCAGGCTCGCCCCCCGAGCGCAAGCAACACCCGGTCGGCCGCGCCGGCCCGCGTCACGCGGGCCGCGAGCGTCACCCGTGTCCCCGATCCGTCCGGCTCCAGTCGCCAGCTCACCTCCCCCTCGGTGCGGCGGCCGCCGTCGACGCGCCGTCCGATCTCGGCGACGCCCCGCAGTAGCCGCGGCCGGTCCAACTCGAGCACGCGGGTGTGGGCTACGCGCCCGATCCCGAGCGGCCCATGCATCCGCACCACGCCGCAATCCGGCCCCGCCTCGCCGTTGCCGTCGCCGTCGAGCGAGAGCACGTCGACCGAGTCGTCCATCAGGCGCCAGTGGTTCTCGAGCCGGGCCAGGTAGTCGAAGACCTCCTCGGGCGACGCCTCCACGCGCGCCTGCGCCTCGATCGATCCCGCCGCCAAGCCCGGTCAGTCTTCCTTCGGCCGGCGCACCTTGCCCGCCGCGGCGCCCGGCTCCATCGCCGGCCCGCGGGGCGGGGCGATCCCCAGCACGCGCATCGCCTTCAGCCCGAGGCCCAGCTTCTCGCGGCCCTCGGTGGAGGTGATGTCGTGGCCGGAGAGCTCCTTCACGCGCTCCATCCGGTAGCGGATCGTGTGCCGGTGGGTGAACAGCTGTTCGGCGGTCGGGGTGACGTTCCCGTCGTTGTCGAGGTAGGCCTCGATCGTGTTCACCAGCTCGGTCTCGTACTGGTCGTCGTAGGCGGCGAGCGGGGCCACGGTCTCCTCGTAGAAGCGCTCGAGCTCGGCCGGGTCCTCGCTCATCGCCGGCAGCAGCAGGCGGTAGGAGCCCGTGTCCTCGAACGCCAGCCGGGGCTTGCCCTCGGCCTCGGCGACGTTGGCCGCGAGCAGCGCCTCGTTGGCGGCCCGGTAGAGGTCGACGGGATCCTGGGTCCAGCGGCTCCAGGCGGTCGTCACCACGAAGCCGGGAAGCGACTCCGCGAGCTCGCCCTCGACGCCCTGGGCGGCGCGGGCGAGCTGGGAGACGTCGGTGGCGGGCACGATCGCGACGATCTCGGCGGGCTCGCCGTCGGCATGCAGCGCCGCCAGCGTGCCCGAGCTGGCCGCGCGCAGCGCGCGCAACGCAAGCGTCATCACCCGGGCCCGCCACTCCCCGGTCTGGGTGTTGCGAGGGGCCGCCCGGACCATCAGCGCCCCCGCCCCGTCCTCGACCTTGGCGCCGAGCTCGGCGGCGCGGGCGATGATGTCGCCGCGGTCGGTGACCCTGCGGGTGAGCACGGCGCGGACGAACTCGCCCGCCGCCTCGTCGCTGGCCCAGTCGGGCGAGCGCGAGCGCTCG
>JBKJZF010000156.1:0-6803 GCA_046715315.1 Solirubrobacterales bacterium
GTCCACGTCCGCATCCTCGGAGACTTCGCTTGGCTTGCCTTCGGTGGGTCCGCGGCGGTGGCGGGGTTCCGGACAAGGCGATCCCTCCTCACCGCATCCTTCAGGGCGCGGTTCAAGATCGTGTGGACGTAGCGGATCGTCCGGGGCTTCAGGTTCTTCGCCTCAAGCTCGGAGTAGAGCTTCAGCCCCCCCCGGTGACAGGGTCGCTCGCGACGGCGTAGTTGTGTGAGGCAGGGAGACCCCTTGATGATCGTCGCGACTTCAACCCGTCTGACGACCACGGTGAGCCGAACTGCCGCGACTGCTCGATGAGAGTCGCGATGATGACGACGACGGTCGTTGTCAACCGGCCTTGGCAGCTGTGCTTCGTCGCAGGCGCGTAGGGGCGAATTAGCCAGTAGCCGCCGCCTGGTCCCCTATATTTCCGCCAGATGTCAAATGATGTTGGACATCCAGCGGAAAAGCCTGCGCTGGAGCGCTTGTTCGAGATCGCCGAGAGCCAGGCTGGCTATTTCACCGCGAAGCAGGCTACCTCGGCCGGAGTGAGCCGCCAGCTTCTCTCCCATCACGCCCGCGACGGAGGATCGGTGATCCGCGCCCGCCGCGGCCTGTACCGCCTGCGCAACTTTCCCGCTTCGCAGCGCGAGCAGCTCGTGGCCGAGTGGCTCAACACGGGCCGGCCGATCGACGCCGTTCTCTCGCACGAGAGCGCGGCTGAGCTGCACGACCTCACCGATCTGATTCCCGGCAAGGTGCACATGACCGCCTCGCTTCGTCACACCGGTCGCCGCACGCCAAGCGGCGTCAAGCTCCACTTCATCACGGACGGCGTGCCGGCAGAGGAGCGCACGGAGCGCAACGGCATTCCTCTGACCACGGTTGAGCGCACGGTTGTCGACCTCCTGACCTCCCACGGTGTCACGGAGCAGACGGAGCTGGCTATCGTCCAGGCGCTGGAGAGCGGGCTGACGACGGCAGAGCGTCTGCGGAAGATGGCGCGGAGTCGGTCCAGGGCGGCACTGAGCCGCGTCGATCAAGCGATCGGGCGCCACGAGGGATGAGCCACGAGTCAGCGAGGGCGCTTCGAACGGCGCTCGAGCAGCGGCTGAAGAACCAGGCAACGGAAGGCAGCAGCCTGGATGCAGCGCTCCTCAGCCGCCTGCGCAAGCGCGTGACCTTCGAGCGGTTCCTGGCGCGGCTGAAGGCCGTCGCCCCGGAGGATTGGGTGCTGAAGGGTGGGTTCGCGCTCGAGCTCCGGCTCGGCAACCTCGCGAGGACGACGAGGGACATCGACGTTGACTGGGGGCTGGCTGAGGACGACGCGCTGGAACACCTGCGACGTGCGGCGGCGCACGACATCGGCGACTTCTTCCGCTTCAGGATCGACAAGGCCAAGCTGCAAGTCGATGTCGTGGGCCAGGGCCAGCGTTGGCGACTGATTGCTGAACTCGACGCGAGAGAGTTCGAAACCGTGCTGGTTGACGTCGGGATCGAGACCGAGCCGCTGCGCGAGCCAGCCCAGCTGTCCCTACCGACGGCGCTCGACTTCGCCGGTCAGCGAGCGGTTGAGATCCCCGTGCTGCGGCTCGAGCAACACCTCGCCGAGAAGACCCATGCCTACACCCGCCGCTACGGGGCGGAGGGAAAACCGAGCTCCCGCGTCAAGGACCTGGTCGATATGACGCTCGTGGCAACCACGCTGGCGCTCGAAGCGGGCGACCTCAGGTCGGCGTTGGTTGAGATCTTCGACCGGCGCGCAACCCACCCGCTACCGGAGGCTCTACCCGCGCCACCGGCAGACTGGCGGCGGACCTGGCGCGGCTTCGCCGACGAGCTTCCGATCCCCGGGGAGCTTCGCGCTGGTTACGAACTTGGCGCATCGCTGATCGATCCCGTGCTCGCTGATCGGGCATCCGGCCGCTGGTCCCCTGACGCCCTCTGCTGGGGCGACGGTTAAGTCGGTCCGTCGCTGCAAACGTTCTGCAAACCAACCCCCTACAACGGATCGATACGGGTCGTCACGACAGGATCGGCCAAGACGCCGCAATCCGGCCACTCAAGCCGGATACCCGCCCCCGCCGATACGCACGGTCACCCCGCCGACCGGAGCTGATGTCCGAGGACGCCAAGTTCGCGCTGGGCTACTAGTGCCTGCAAATCAGCGGGTTTCGCGACTTAGCTAGGGCCGCGAAACCGCCGATTGCAACCATTTTGCAACCCTACGGCCGCTCGAGCAGCGCGGCTACCTTCGCCGCCGCGTCCTCTTGCAGCGCCGGGATCGCGTGGCTGTAGGTGTCGAGCGTGATCGAACAAGCCGTTTCCCGTGCAGGGCGGTACCGGCCGTACGCCACGCCCCGTTGATGTGAATGCCACGCAGGTCCCGAGTTAGCCCCGAGTGTCGCCCGCACGCTCGCCTCAGGGCCCAGTACTTCGCTTTGCGCCGGCGTTACTGCCAGGGGGCGTCGACCGGGACCTCGACGAACTCGTTGACGCCGTAGTCGCGCGAGACGGCCGGCATGCTCATCGGCTCATAGGGACCGATCGAGGGCTTGCCGATGCAGCTCGGGCCGACGGCGGTGACGCGCCTGGTGATCTTCGGGGTCAGCGGCTCGAGGTCGAGCGTCGAGTCCCCGTCCTGGTCGGCCCAGAGGCGGTAGGCGGCCTTGCTCGGATCATTGGAGTAGAGGACGTCGAAGGCGAACATCTGCCAGGCGCCACGCGACCCGATCGGGAAGCTGTCGACCCGCACGTCGCCGTCTTGCTGGCGCTGCTTGAGCAGGATCGTGTTCTCGGTCTCGGTCATGGACTCGATCGGGCCGACCTCGTCGGAGCCAGCGCAGTCGCCCGTGTTCTTGATCTGCCACACCTGCGAGTCGTTGTTGACCCCGTCCCCGCTCAGCGGGGTCGGGTTCTGGAAGCGGACGCTGATCCACCACACGTAGCGGTGTCCCGGCTGCATCGGGTAGTAGGTGTTGGTGTCGGAGTTGCTGATTAGCTGGGTGCGGTAGCTGGTGTTGCCGACGCCGGCGTCATAGATCGACTGGCGCCCGTCGGTCAGCCGCAGGCGGCGGAAGCCCGGGTGCACCTGGCCGTCGAGGGCCGGAAGCGGGTAGCCGCCGGTGCTGGAGAAGTCGACCTGCGGGTCGGCGGCGTCGCTCCACGTGCTGCAGCCCTGCTCGTAGAAGTGGGCGTCGCTGACCGCCCCCCACAGGCCGTCGATCGGACAGGCGCGGGTCATGTAGTCGGCCTGGGCGATCGTCCCCGAGGGCGGCCCTCCGCTGCTCGGGGTGATGTCGGTAGCGGCGATCGTGAACGAGCGCGTCGCCGGGGTGGGGTCGGTGTTGCCGGCGGCGTCCGTCGCCCGGACCGAGAAGATGCGATCTCCAGGCGCCAGATTCGAATAGGTCTGGGGGCTCGAGCAGGAGTGCCAGCTGGGCCAGCCGTCGAACCGGCATTCGAACGGGGAGTTCGGCTCCGACGATGAGAAGGAGAAGGTCACCGGCCCCTGCAGGACGGTGCCTGACGGTCCGGAGGCAATAGTGGTGTCCGGCGGTGTGGTGTCGACGGTAAACGAGCTGGTCGCCGGAGTGGCGTCGACGTTGCCCGCCTGGCCGATGGCGCGTACCGAGAAGCTGTGCGCTCCATCCGGGAGGCCCGAGTAGCTCCGCGGGCTCGTGCAACCGCCCCAGGCGTCAGAGTCCAGCTTGCACTCGAACGTCGAGCCGCTCTCCGAGGAGGTGAAGGAGAAGCTGGCGGAGTCGGTGGTGATCATGCCGCTCGGGTCCGCGGTGATCGTGGTGTCCGGCGGGGTGATGTCGGTAGCGGCGATCGTGAACGAGCGCGTCGCCGTCGCGTTCCCGCTCAGCGAAATCGCCACCGCCACACAGGCCAGCAGCAGCGCGGAGAGCGCGAGGATCAGGGCCGGCGAGCGCCTCACCTGGGCTCTCAATCTCATACCTGCCTCCCTTGCATCGGGCGGCGCCGGTCACCGCCGTACCGGGGTGAGCGTAGTCGGTATCGCTTTGATGCCGCAGTTCGGTCCGCCACGGCGTTCGTCGAAGGATTTCGTGGCCCATGACCCACCAAATCCTGCCGGGGAAGAGGTCCGATATGTACGTCCACAAGGACGCTTTCAAGCATGCCCTGCAGCGCTTATGTGCAACGCAATATGCCCCGCAGGCGCCGGTGCGCACGCCGTCGTCTTCGACCACGGCGATCACTTCCCAGACCTGGACGTGCAGTACCGCGACTTCCATGGCCAGTCGTGGCAGTTCGACCTCTGGTGGCAGCCGGCCGTCGCTGCGAGATTGCGGCCACTCAGAGTCGCTCACTGTCCCTGCGGCGGCCCTCTGGTCGAGATCGCGGACTTGGTCGTCGGGGGCATGACCCACTGGGCCGCGTGCCGACGCGCTGAGGAGAAGGGCGGACAGCACGTCGCCGAACGCGCAGAACTCGATCGCATCTGCCGAGCCCTGATTGGCTTGTTCCCTGCCAAGCCGGGGACCGACCCGCCGGAGCGGCGCGGTTGGAGCATCATCACCCACACTGGCAACCTGACAGGCAAGGAGAGGCTGCGCGACCGCATCGACGGTTGGATTCGAGAACTAGAGCCAAACCCGGCGTGGGACGCTAGAGCGCTTTCCGGTTCGCCGCGTATTGCCGCGTGCGGCCCTGAACGGAGGCGATCCTCCTCGCCAGGCACGCTGGCTGGACACCGACCGCGGCATGCGGGAGACTGCGCCGGAGGTTGGCGTCGGCGGCGAACAAAGGGAAGCTGCGAGATGAGTCCGAGCTTCGGTGAGTTCCAGACCTTGGTCGCGCTGCTCTTCGCGGGGATCGCTCTCGCTCTGGCGCTGTTCTTCGCCTTCGCCGCCAGGCAGGCCGGGCGCGAGATCCCCTTCGAGCGCGTCCGCGATGCCGCCTACAGGGCGCGGCCCTTCTGGCTCGCGTTCCTCGCCCTGGGCTTCACCGGGGTCCTCTGCGCCTCGCTTTTCTTCCTCCCTTACAACCGCGAGGCCGAGGCGAGCGCGAGCGTGAAGGTGATCGGGGGGCAGTTCTACTGGTCGATGACGCCTGAGACGGTGCCCGCCGGAGCCGAGGTCTCCTTCGAGGTCACCTCGGCCGACGTCAACCACGGGTTCGGGGTGTACGACCCGCAGGGCGAGCTTCTCGGCAGCGTCCAGGCGATGCCGGGCTACACCAATGAGATGGTGCTGAGGCTGGACGAGCCCGGCTCCTACCTGGTCTCGTGCCTGGAGTTCTGCGGAGTCAAGCATCACGAGATGACGCGCGAGTTCGAGGTCACGGCGGACTAGGTGGAGGCCCAGGTCGCGACCGTCGCCGGCGTCCTCCATCCCGACGGGGAGCGGCTGCACCCGGCGCCCGGCCGGCAGGAGCAGATCGTGGGCTGGCTGTTCGCCTGCACCGGCCTCGTCCTGTTCGCGGCGATGGGGCTGCTGGGCCTGGCGATGCGGTTGACGCAGGCCGGCGCGGTCGGCGTCTCGCCGGAGTGGTTCTACCGGCTGATGACCCTGCACGGCGCGGGGATGCTCGTCGGCGCGATGCTGGCGATGATGGGCGGGCTCTGGTTCGTGGTCCGCGCCACGGTCCCGCTCGGCTTCGGCCGCATGCTGGCCAGCTATGTGGCGATCGTCGCCGGCGCGGTGGCGGTCGTCGTCGCGGTCGTGTTCGGCGGCTTCGCCACCGGATGGACCTTCCTCTCGCCGCTTCCGTTCGAGTCGGCGGGCGAGTGGTCCACCTGGGCGACGGCCGCCTTCCTCGGCGGCCTCACGCTGGTCGGCGTCGGCTTCTTCGTCTTCTGCATCGACGTCCTCTCCTCCACCACGACGGCCTACGGGGGCTTCGGCCGCGCCCTGGGCGTGCGCTTCCTGCGCGGCCGCGACGACGACCCGCCGCCGCCGCAGGTGATCGCGGCGACCGTCGTCAGCACCCAGGGGATGCTGGCGAGCGCGGTCGGGACGACGATCCTGATCGCGCTGCTGGGCAAGACGATCGACGGGGGCACGACGCTCGACGCGCTCTGGGCGAAGAACCTGACCTACTTCTTCGGCCACTCGTTCGCGAACCTGATCATCTACCTGGCGGCGGGGATGATCTACGTGCTGCTGCCGCGCTACGCGGGGCGGCCCTGGAAGACGACGAAGCCGCTGGCGATTGGGTGGCTGGCGACGCTGCTGCTGGTCACGACCGCCTACTCGCACCACCTCTATATGGACTTCGTCCAGCCGGGATGGGCGCAGGGGATCTCGACCATCTCCTCCTCGGCGGCGGCGCTCCCCGTCGCCGTGGTCACGATCTACACCGCGATGATGCTCGTCTGGGGCTCGCGCTACCGCTGGACGCTCGCCTCGGTGCTCATCTACCTCGGTTTCGCCGGCTGGGCGATCGGCGGCATGGGCGCGGTGGTCGACTCGGTGATCCCGGTCAATTTCCGCTTCCACAACACGCTCTGGGTTCCGGCCCACTTCCACACCTACCTGATGCTCGGCGTCATCTTCTGGTTGATGGCGTTCCTCGCCCACCTGTTCGAGCGCGCCGCCGGCCGGCCCGCGTCGCGCCTGGCGACGATCGGCGCCCCGGCGATGATGGCGCTGGGCGGGTACGGGCTGGTGGGGGCGTGGTATGCGTCGGGAGCGCTGGGTGTGCCGCGCCGGTTCGCGGTCCATCCTCCCGGCACCGAGGGCTACAGCATCATCGCCAGCGTCTTCGTGGTCGTCTTCGCCTCCGGCTTCCTGCTCCTGCTGTATGAGTTCGTGCGCGTCGGGCTCGATGCTCGCCGGCGC
>JBKJZF010000157.1:0-3202 GCA_046715315.1 Solirubrobacterales bacterium
GGGCGATCTGGGGGCGCTGAAGTTCAGCCAGGACGTCGTCTGGGTGACCTCGGACGAGCTGCCCCTCGGTGGCGAGACGAGAGGTCTCGACGCCGTGGTCGAGAACTTCAGCCAGATCCCCAACTACTGGTCGGAGTTCAGCGTCACCCCGGAACGGTTCGTCGACGGCGGCGACGTGATCGTGGTCACCGGGACGCAGAAGGCGACCGGCAAGGGCGGCAGCTTCGAGGCTCCGTTCGCGCACGTGCTGGAGTACCGCGACGGCGAGGCGGTGCGCGGCGAGTTCTTCGGTGACAGCGCCAAGGCGCTGAAGGCGCTCGGCGACTGAAGGGCAGCGCCACGGGCGCCGCGCCCCTAGAATCCGTGGCGTGAGTTTCCCCGCAACGCGAATGCGGCGCCTGCGGCGGACGAAGGCGCTCCGCGACCTCGTGCGGGAGACGGAGCTTTCGCCGCGGCATCTGGTCCAGCCACTGTTCGTGGTGGCGGGCTCGGAGGTGCGCGAGGAGGTCGACTCGATGCCCGGCGTCGAGCGCTTCTCGATTGGCGAGCTGGTCGCCGAGGCGACCGAGATCCAGGCCTCCGGGGTGGGCGCCGTGCTCCTCTTCGGGATCCCGGCCTCCAAGGACGAGGCCGGCTCGGGCGCCTACGACGACGAGGGCGTGGTGCAGATGGCTGTGCGCGCCCTGAAGGAGGCTCATCCCGAGCTCACGGTGATCACCGACGTCTGCCTCTGCGAGTACACCTCGCACGGCCATTGCGGCTTCCTCCGCGACGGCGAGGTCGACAACGACGTCACCGTCGAGCTGCTCGCCCGGACGGCGATCTCGCACGCCGAGGCGGGGGCCGACATCGTCGCGCCCAGCGACATGATGGACGGCCGCGTCGGCGCGATCCGCCACCAGCTCGACGAGGAGGGCCACCCCAACACCGCGATCCTCGCCTACTCGGCGAAGTTCTCCTCCGCCTTCTACGGGCCCTTCCGCGAGGCGGCCTCCTCGACGCCTTCGGAGGGCGATCGCCGCGGCTACCAGATGGACCCCGCCAACGCCCGCGAGGCGCTGCGCGAGGTCGAGCTCGACATCTCCGAGGGCGCCGACATGGTGATGATCAAGCCCGCCGGGCCCTACCTCGACCTGATCGCGCGGGTGCGCGAGCGCTTCGACGTGCCGATCTGCGCCTACCAGGTGTCGGGGGAGTACTCGATGCTGAAGGCCGCCGCCGCCAACGGCTGGCTCGACGAGCAGCAGGCCGTGACCGAGTCGCTGCTGGGGATCCGCCGCGCCGGAGCCGACGTGATCATCAGCTACTACGCGAAGGAGTTCGCCCAGTGGGCGCACTAGCCCGGCCCAAGGTCCGCTCGCGCAAGGACGGCGCCGCGATCCCTCTCGACGACGTCGACAAGCGGGTGATGAACCTGCTGCAGTCGAGGTTCCCCCTCGAGGCGGAGCCGTTCGCGGCGGTCGCGCCCGAGGCGGGCCTCGAGGTCGCCGAGCTGAAGCAGCGCACCCAGCGGCTGCTCGACCATCGGATCATCCGCGAGATCACCCCGATCTTCGACACCCGCGCCCTCGGCTACTCCTCGATGCTGGTCGCCGCCAAGGTCGACACCGACAACCCGCACCGGGCGGCGAAGATCATCAACTCGCACCCCGGGGTCTCACACAACTACCTGCGCACCCACGAGTTCAACCTCTGGTTCACGATCGCGACGCCGCCCGACTCGAAGCTCGGCCTGGACGGCACGCTGGAGGTGCTGCAGCGACTCACCGGGGCCGAGTCGATCCGCGAGCTGCCGACGCTCCGCCTCTTCAAGATCAACATGAACCTGGAGATGGAGAGGGGCACCGAGGCGCTCGCCGCCGCGGTCGACACGTCGCCCCAGCGCGAGCTCGAGGCGCAGCCCTACGACGACACCGACATCGCCGTGATCCGGGCGCTGCAGGTCCCGATGGAGGTAGTCGGCCGACCCTACGACGCCGCCGCTGAGGAATGCGGGATGACCACGGCCGAGCTCCTCTCGCACCTGGAGGGCATGACCGAGCGCAAGATCCTGCGCCGGGTGGCGGCGATCCTCTTTCACCGCCGCGCCGGGTTCTCGGCAAACGGCATGGGCGTCTGGAAGGTCGCGCCCGAGCGGGTGCTCGAGACCGGCGCGCAGATGGCGGCCGTGCGCGGGATCTCGCACTGCTACGAGCGCCCGACCTACGAGGACTGGCCCTACTCGGTCTTCACCATGGCCCACGGCCGCTCGAAGCAGGAGTGCGACGCGATCCTCGACTCGATCGCGGCCGAGCACGGCCTGCACGGCGCAGACCGGGCCGTCCTCTACTCCTCGACCGAGTTCAAGAAGATCCGCCTGCGCTACTTCACCGAGGAGTACTCCGCGTGGGAGGCGGAGCACACTGGACACTCGCCGGTCTGAGGTGATCTACGCCCGGGCGGCGGGGTTGCTGCCCGGCGGGGTGAACTCGCCGGTGCGGGCGATGCGCTCGATCGGCCGCGACCACCCGATCTTCATCGAGCGCGGCGAGGGCTGCGAGCTGATCGACGTCGACGGCCACCGCTACGTCGACTGGGTCTGCTCCTGGGGCCCGCTGATCCTCGGCCACGCTGCCCCCGACGTGGTCGCGGCGGTCAGCGCGGCGGCCGAGCGCGGCACCAGCTGCGGCGCCCCGACCGTGGCCGTGGTCGACCTCGCCGCCGAGATCCGCGACCGGGTTGGGTCGGTCGAGATGGTGCGGATGGTCAACTCCGGCACGGAGGCCTCGATCAGCGCGGTCCGCCTGGCCCGGGCGGCGACCGGTCGCGACAAGGTGGTCAAGTTAGCCGGCGCCTACCACGGCCACGTCGACGGCCTCCTCGCCGACGCCGGCTCGGGCCTCGCCACGCAGGGGATCCCGGCCAGTCCGGGCGTCACCCGGGCCGCTGCCGCGGACACGATCGTCGTCTCCTGGAACCAGCGCCAGCCGATCGCCGCCGCCCTCGCCTCAGACGAGGTCGCCGCCGTGCTGTGCGAGCCGATCGCGGCGAACATGGGGGTCGTCCCGCCCGAGCCCGGCTTCCTCGAGTTCCTGCGCGAACTTGCCTCCGAGACGGGCGCGCTGTTGGTCTTCGACGAGGTGATCACCGGCTTCCGCGTCGCCAAAGGGGGGGCGCAGGCGCTGTATCAGGTGCGCCCCGACCTGACGGTGATGGGCAAGGT
>JBKJZF010000158.1:0-4778 GCA_046715315.1 Solirubrobacterales bacterium
CGCGGCGCGCTCGAGTTGGAGCAGGGGAACGAGCTGATCCAGGCGCCGGGCGAGCGCAACTCGCTGCGTTACGCGCCGCGCGGCGTCCTCGCGGCGATCTCGCCCTGGAACTTCCCGATCGCGATCCCGGCCGGCATGGTCGCGGCCGGGCTGGCGACGGGCAACGCGGCGATCCTGAAGCCGGCCGAGCAGGCGCCCGGCTGCGCGCTGCGGCTGGTCGAGGCGCTGCACGACGCCGGCGTGCCCGCGTCGGCGCTGGCGTTGGTCCCGGGCGCGGGCGAGGCCGGCGCCGCCCTGGTCCGCCACCCGGGGGTGCACACGATCGCCTTCACCGGCTCGAGCCCGGTTGGCCTCGAGATCATCGCGGCGGGGGCGCGGGTGATGCCGGGGCAGCTACATCTCAAGCGCGTGGTCGCCGAGATGGGCGGCAAGAACTGCGTCATCGTCGACGCGGACGCGGACCTCGACGAGGCGGTGCCGGAGATCGTCCGCTCGGCGTTCGCCTACGCGGGCCAGAAATGCTCCGCGTGCGCCCGGGTCCTGGCGCACGAGCGCATCGCGGACGAGTTGACGACGCGGCTGGGCGGAGCCGTCGAGACCCTGATGGTGGGCCAGGCCGATCAGTTCGGCGTCGACGTCCCGCCGTTGATCGAGGCCGAGGCGCGCGACCGCGTCGCCGGGTGCGCCGACCGGGCCGCCGTCGACGGCCGGATGGTCGCCCGCGGCGACGAGCCTTCCGGCGAGGGCTGGTTCGTCGCGCCCGCCGTCGCCGCCGATCTCGATCCCGCCTCCGCGGTGCTGCGCGAGGAGGTGTTCGGGCCGCTGCTGACCGTGGAGTCGGTCAGCGACGTCGAGGTGGCCTGCGAACGGGTCGACTCGCTTCCGTTCGCGCTCGCCGGGGGGCTGTTCTCGCGCAACCCCGCGACGGTGGCGGCGGTCGAGGCCCGCTCGCCGGTGGGCAACCTCTACGTCAACCGCCACATCACCGGCGCCATGGTCGGGCGCCAGCCGTTCGGGGGCAACCGGCTCTCGGGGATGGGTTCCAAGGCGGGCGGACCGGGCTACCTGCTGCAGTTCGTCGAGTCCCGGGTGGTGAGCGAGAACACCATGCGCCAGGGGATCGTTGTCGACTGACGCGGGGACGGCCAGCCCAGCCCCGCTAGGATGGCCTCTGGACCGTGCTAGGTGGGGCGTTAGCGGTGCCCTGTACCCGCAATCCGCTCTAGCGGGGCTGAGTGCTCATCCGAGGGTTGTGGCCTTCGGGGCCAGTACGCCGCAGGCGGCGTTGAAGGTCAGGTCCCGCGCAATGCGCGCTCGCGAACCAGGTCAGATCCGGAAGGAAGCAGCCTTAAGCGATAGCGAGCATGTGCCGCGGTTCAGCCTGACCCGAGCCGGCCACGGCGGGCACGCCCGGAGACCGCTTTCGAAGGTGGGCTGCACGGTCCTGCGCTGATGCCGGCGGTCAGTGACGCTCGGGGACGGCGGGGGCGAGCCTGGAGAGCTGGTCTGGGGAGAGCCCGGTGCCGGCCTTGTCGGGCGTGACGCCGCCGGAGCCGCCGCCACCGCCGCCGCCGCCGTTTCCGCCACCACCGCCGCCGGAGCCGCCACCGCCGCCGGTCTTGCCCGGGCAGACCCGCGTGTAGACCTTGCGCGCCGGGTCGCGCGGCCGCGTCTCGGAGTGCAGGTAGGAGAGGTGCAGGTGGTCGCCCCTGCCGTGCCCGGCGTCGCCGTTGTAGCCGACCCAGCGCATCGGCGGGCGCACCTGGTTCTGGCGCGGCTCGAAGCGGTTGGCGAGGTTGCCGATCAGCTTCCAGCTGCCGCCGGCGCCACGGTCGGGGACGATGTCCAGGGCCAATCCGATCGGGTGCTCGCCGTTGACAGCGTGTCCCGTCGGCGCATAGCCGTCGGTGACGAAGATCTTGTACTGGCGGCGCATCCAGCGGATGTCGGGAAGCAGGCGGCGGTCGATCCTCTCGCCGGGGAAGCCGGGAATCGAGACGAACTTGCCGCCGCCGACCGTCTTGCAGAGGTGCTTGCCGACCGGCGTGGAGCGCATCTCGGCCTGCGCCGCCACAGGCGCCGTGGCGACGCAGGCGAGCGCCGCAACCGCGGCCGTGAGCGTTGTCTTCAGGCGTCGTCTCATCGGTCGGACGCGGGGTCCCTGGCGCTGTGCCCCCACGGGTCTGTGGATCGGCGGGCCCGGGTCTCGCTGGAGGCCGATGGACGGGAATACTAGGCCTGCAAGCCGGCGTCCGCGGCGACCGGGGTCCACCGAGCCCGCCACTAGACTGGCCCGGTGAGCGCCGAGACCTCGCTCTACCGCCGCCACCGCCCCCAGGCCTTCGACGAAGTCGTGGGTCAGGAGCATGTGGTGCGCACGCTGCGAAACGCCGTCGAGCGCGATCGCGTCCACCACGCCTATCTCTTCGTCGGCTCGCGCGGCACCGGCAAGACCTCGGTGGCGAAGATCCTCGCCCGCTCGCTGAACTGCGTCGACGGGCCCACCGTGACGCCCTGCGGGAAGTGCGAATCGTGCCTGTCGATCGCCTCCGGGACCTCGCTCGACGTGATCGAGATGGATGCGGCCTCGAACCGGTCGGTCGAGGACATCCGCGAGCTGCGCGAGCGCGTCGGCTACGCGCCCACCGGCGGCCACTGGAAGGTGTACATCCTCGACGAGGCCCACATGCTCACCCGCGAGGCCTGGAACGCCTTCCTGAAGACGCTGGAGGAGCCGCCCCCGAACACGGCCTTCGTGCTCGCCACGACCGAGCCCCACAAGGTGATGCCGACGATCGTCGACCGCTGCCAGCGCTTCGACTTCCAGCGCCCGACCCTCGAACAGCTCGCCCAGGTGATCCGCCGCGTCGCCGCTGCCGAGCAGATCGAGGTCGCCGACGGCGCCGTCGCCGCGATCGCGCGCTCGGCCACGGGAAGCTTTCGCGACGCGCTCGGGACGCTCGACCAGCTGGTCGCCTACGGCGGCAAGTCGGTCTCCACCGACGACGTCCTCGCCGTGCTCGGAGTGGCCGAGGCCGACCTGATCCTCTCCGCCGCCGACGCGATCGCCGGCGGCGACGGCCGGGGCGCGCTCGAGGTCAGCGAGCGGCTGGGGCGGTCGGGCGGCGACATCTCCCAGTTCGCCCGCGACCTGCTCGCACACCTGCGCCAGCTGCTCGTGATCCGGACCGCCGACGACGTCGCTGAGGCCTTCACCGTCACCGCGGCCGAGCCCCAGCGCCTGCGCGCTCAGGCGGGCTCGTTCACCGACCTCGCGCTCGCCCGGGCGATCGACGTGATCGCCGGGGCGCTGACCGCGATCCGCGAGGGAGACGAGCCGAGGATGACCGTCGAGTTGGCGCTGCTGCGCTGCGCCCGCCCGCAGCTTGACCCGTCCAAGGAGGCGCTGATGCAGCGGCTCGAGCGCGTCGAGGCGATGCTCGACTCGGGGGCACCGGCGAAGCAGCCCGAGGCCGCGGTTGAGGCGGAGAACGAGGCGCCTGAGCCTGAAGCCGCGGAGACGGCCCCGCCCGACGAGCCCCGGCCGCCGGCCGGCGCGGTCGCGGAGGAGGTCCTCGACCTCGAGCGGGTGCGCGATCTCTGGCCCGCGGTCGTCGCCCAGCTTCGCGACTCGGGCTCCGAGTTGCTGTCGACGCTGGTCGAGGCCGCGCGCCCGGTGGCCGTCGACGTCGAGGAGGCCGTGCTCAAGGTCGGCTTCCCCGCCGGCGCCGCCTTCAACAAGCGCAAGGTCGAGGCCACCGAGGCACGGGATCGCTTCTCGGAGGCGGTCCGCAGCACCCTCGGCACCCGCCTTCGCCCGGTCTTCGTCCTGCTCGA
This sequence comes from Solirubrobacterales bacterium, assembly GCA_046715315.1. Classification (GTDB taxonomy): domain Bacteria; phylum Actinomycetota; class Thermoleophilia; order Solirubrobacterales; family 70-9; genus JBDTSW01. Next base: position 3,838 of record JBKJZF010000158.1, read on the forward strand.
CTCAGACCAGGCGTCCGCCGGGGAGTCGGCCCAGCCCGGGATGTCCCCGGACGAGCTGATCGAGCGCTTCAAGTCCGAGTTCGACGCCGAGGAGGTCGACGTGCACGAGTCCGATGCCGAGCCCGACGCGAGGGAGGCGACGGGATGAGCCGGCTGCCACAGGGAGGCGGCGGGTTCGACATGGGCTCGATGATGAAGCAGCTCCAGCAGGTTCAGGCCGAGATGGCCGACGCCCAGCACAAGCTCAAGGACGAGGTCGTCGAGGCCAGCGCCGGCGGCGGCATGGTCAAGGTGAAGATGAGCGGGGACCTGCGGTTGCTCGAGGTCGAGATCGCGCCCGACGCGGCCGACCCCGAGGAGGCCGGGATGCTCTCCGAGATGGTCCTCGCTGCGGTCAACGAGGCGCTGCGCTCGGCCCAGGCGCTGGCTGCCGACAGGCTGGGCGGAGCGACGGGCGGCCTCGGCGGCGGCCTCGGCGGGCTCGGCCTGCCGGGCCTCTAGCCGGGCCGGACCCCTCGGTAGACGACCGTGTACGCAGGGCCGATCCAGCGCCTGATCGCCGAGCTCTCGAAGCTGCCCGGGATCGGGCAGCGCACGGCGCAGCGGCTCGCCTTCCACATCCTGCGCGCCTCCGACGACGACGCGCTGGCGCTCGCCGACGCGATCCGCGAGGTGAAGGAGAAGGTGGGCCTGTGCGAGGTCTGCTTCAACCTCGCCGAGGGCCCGCGCTGCCGGATCTGTGAGGACCAGCGCCGCGACCGCGCCGTGATCTGCGTCGTCGAGGAGCCCGCCGACGTGATCCCGATCGAGCGCACGCACGAGTTCCGCGGCCTCTACCACGTGCTTGGCGGCGCACTCTCCCCGATCGACGGCATCGATCCCGAGGATCTGAAGATCTCAGAGCTCGTAGCGAGAATCGGCGCGGGCGGCATATCCGAGGT
>JBKJZF010000159.1:0-3102 GCA_046715315.1 Solirubrobacterales bacterium
GGCGCCACCGCGCCAGCGGGACCACGGCCATCGCCTCGGCCAACCGCAGCGGGCCCCGCAGGCCCGGGATCGTGCCCAGCCGGCCCTGGGCGAAGGCAGGCTTGGGGCCGGCCGCGACCTCGATCGAGCCGTCGGGGGTGCGCGCCGCCGCGGCCCACGCTCGCGGCCCGTGGATCAGCAGGCCGTTTCGCAGCGCCATTCCGCCGAGGCGCAGGCGCACCTTGTCGGTTTCGGGGCCGGCGTCCGCGCGCTCGGCTCCGGCCCCGTTGCTCGAGCCGCTCACCCCAGCACCTTGCGGGTGATGTCCTCGAAGAAGCGCGCGGCGAGCTCGACATCCGAAACCTTGATCCGCTCGTCTGCCGAGTGGACCAGGGGCGAGGCCTCGAACAGGGTCATGTCGCGCTGCGGCGAGAAGCCGTAGACGGTGGTCTCGGCGCCGAAGGCCTTTCGCCACCAGTGGCTGTCGGAGAAGCCGGGCATGACGATCGGCACGACCCCCGCGCCCGGGTCGTTGGCTTCGACCCACTCGGCGATCGAGCTCGCCAGCGGGCTCTCCGCCGGCGAGGCGTTGCCGGTGACGTTCTCGGCGAACTCCAGTGAGACGCCGTCGAGCTGGTCGCCGAAGAATGCTTCGAGCCTGCTGCGGACGTCTGCCTCGCCCAGGCCGGGAGGGACGCGGCAGTCGACCAGGATCTCGGCCTGGCCGGGGATGATGTTGTCCTTGACCGAGGCCGAGGCCATCGTCGGCACCAGGGTCACGCCGAGCATCGGCTCGGCCAGGTAGGCGGCGAGCAGCGGCGCCCGCTCCCGCACCTCGTCCAGGGCCGCGGCGAGCTCGCCGGGCCCGGCGTCGCCGAGCTTGCGCTCGAGCACTCCGGAGAGGAAGGCGATGCCCGCCTCGGTCGGCTCCGGGGGCGGCTGTGAGCGCAGGCGCTCGAGCAGCGGCGCCAGCTTCAACAGCGCGTTATCGCCCAGCGCGGGGACCGAGCCGTGGCCGGCCTTGCCGTGGGTGCGAAGCCGAAAGCGCCAGACGCCCTTCTCGCCGACGCACAGCGTGTACAGGCGACGCCCGTCGATCTCGAAGCAGGGGCCGCCGCCCTCGTTGATGACCAGGTCCGCGCGCACCTTCTCCGGGTGCTGCTCGCAAAGCCACTTGGCGCCGACCAGCGCCCCCGCCTCCTCGTCCGCCGTGCAGACGAACAGCAGCTCACCGGCGGGCCGCCAGCCCTCCCGCGCCAGCGAAACGCAGGCGGCCGCCTCGGCCGCGACCTGATCCTTCATGTCCTGGGCGCCGCGCCCGCGCACCTCGCCGCCGACGACATCCCCGGCCCAGGGCGAAAAGCTCCACTCCGAGGGGTCCGCGGGCACCGTGTCGGCGTGGCCCAGCAGGCAGAGGGTGGGGCCGGGCTGCGGGCCGGGCAGGCGCGCGACCAGGTTCGGCCGCTCGGGGTCGTGCGCGGCCAGCAGCTCGCACTCGAAGCCGTGCTCGCCGAGGCGCTCGGCGAGCAGCTCCTGCACCGGCAGCTCCTTGTTCGGCGGGTTCGACGTGTCGAGCTGGATCAGCTCGCCGAGCAGCGAGACGGCCTCGTCGCCCAGGGCCGAGCCGGTTGTCGCCGTCGCCTCCTCCACGCCAGAGATACTGACAGGCGTGGATCGGCTGTTCGAGACCGGCGACGAGGGCCCCGACCGGCGCACCAGCGTGCCGGCCGCCGAGGCGCCCCTGGCAGTGCGGATGCGCCCGCGCTCGCTCGACGAGCTTGTCGGGCAGGATGAGCTCTTGCGGGTGGACTCGCCGCTGCGGATCGCGATCGAGTCGGGCGAGCCGCACTCGGCGATCCTCTACGGCCCGCCCGGCACCGGCAAGACGACCCTGGCCCGGATCGTCGCGGCGTCGGCCAGGGGCGCGTTCGAGGAAGAGTCCGCGGTCAACGCGGGCCGCGCCGAGGTGCGCGCCGTGATCGCCCGCGCCGAGGAGCGCCGCCGCGCCACCAACCAGCCGACGATCTTCTTCCTCGACGAGATCCACCGCTTCAACAAGGCCCAGCAGGACGCCCTGCTGCCGGCGGTCGAGGAGGGCCTCGTGACCCTGATCGGGGCGACCACCGAGAACCCCTACTTCGAGGTCAACTCGGCGCTCCTCAGCCGCGCCCAGATCTACGAGCTGAAGGCGCTCGGCCCCGAGGCCATGGGCGAGCTGATGGCGCGGGCCCTCGCAGACCCGCAGCGCGGCGTCGCCGATCCGCCGGAGGTGAGCGAGAAGGCGATGGAGCTGCTGGCGACCCGCGCGGGCGGCGACGCGCGGGTCGCGCTCGGGGCCCTCGAGCGGGCCGTCGAGGCGGCTCGCGCCGCCGGCGGCGCCGTGGACCTGACGATGGCCGAGAACGCGCTGCAGCGCAAGGCGGTGCGCTTCGCCCGCGAGGGCGACCAGCACTACGACTACATCTCGGCCTGGATCAACGCCACCCGCGGCTCCGACCCCGACGCCTCGCTCTACTACCTGGCGGTGATGCTCGAGGGCGGTGAGGACCCGCGCTTCATCGCCCGGCGGATGGTCATCCTGGCCTCCGAGGACGTCGGCAACGCCGACCCCCGGGCGCTGGTGGTGGCGACCGCCGCGGCGCAGGCCGTCGACCGCGTCGGCCTGCCCGAGTGCCGGCTCAACCTCGCCCAGGCGGCGGTGTACCTGGCGATGGCGCCCAAGTCGAACGCCTCCTACAAGGCCCTCGGCGCGGCGATCGGGCACGTCCGCCGCCACGGCGCCAAGCCGCCGCCCGACTACCTGCGGGGCGCTGCCTACCCCGGCGCCGAGGAGCTGGGCCGTGGGGAGGGCTACGTCTACTCCCACGATCAGCCGGGCGGAGTCGCCGATCAGCCGCTGCTTCCCGACGAGGTCCAGGGCGAGCGCTTCTACGAGCCCACCGACCGCGGCTTCGAGGCCGAGTTGGCGCAGCGCCTGGCGGCGCTGCGAAGGCGCGAGCCGGAAAGCTAGGCGGGCGGTCAGCGCCCTAGGCGGGCGCCAGTGCCCGCTTGACGAAGGCGCGCAGCTCGACGAAGCCGCGCGGGTCGATGTTGTGGCCGCCGGGGTGCTCGCGGTAGGTGAGG
>JBKJZF010000160.1:0-3399 GCA_046715315.1 Solirubrobacterales bacterium
GCTCACCACCTCTTCGCTTTTGGCGCCGAAGCGCGCTCGCCGCAGCTCTCCCGTCTCGGTGTCGATCGCCGCGGCGTGCGTCGAGCGCGCGTGCACGTCGAGGCCTACCCATGTCATCGTTGCGTTCAAGGCCGGACCCTCCTTCGCCTGGGGTTAGCCGGAGGACCACCCTGCGGCCAGTCAAATCCCCGTTCATGCGAAAGGGTCCGGCCGTCTTAGGACGGAGCCCCGGCGGTTGTGCCGAGGGCCATAGCGTCTAGCGGCCCGAATGTCGCTTGGAATGGCGGTGTTCTGGCGATCCGGTCAGAACGGGCTGAATCCGGCTTAGCGGCCGACACTGCACCTCACGCCACCATCGCGCAAACCATCGCGCGCTGCGCCAGGTAAGACCGAGGTTGCGGGCTACGGCGAGGGCGGAGCCGTCGCGCAGATCGCGCCTAGGCCAAGGTCAATGCTGGAGCGAGATCCGGAGCCTCCGCCAGCGCGGAACTATCCCGCAGATGGGTCTTTGAGGCTCTCAATCGCGAGAGCGTCGCTAGCGTAGCTGCGGCTTGCACCCGCGCAGGATCCGCAACCATCTCGTCCCCCAGCTCGAGCTCGACATTGAGCGGCGCGTCGCCGCACGCAGCACCACTGCGGCGGGTCGACCGGCGCGCGTCAACGGCGCGCGCCGGATGTCCCCCGCTCGGCGTCGTGGAGTCGGTGCAGGGCACCCGCAGCGGGCGTGTAGATGCTCTCGTGCCCGTCGTCCCAGCGGATCCGATAGCGGGGCGACGAGCCGTCGCCGAGCCTCTCCTCGACCGTTCCCTTTCGGGGCGCGCGCTCGGTCGACTCCGATTCTGCCGCGACGCGATCGTCAACCTCGAGATCCATGTATCACCTCCCGGTCTTGCTCTCGAGTCGAGGGTACTCCGAACGAACACGACGAGACCGCACACCCGGTCGGAGTCGCGGAAGCCGCCGCCGGGACCGAGGCGGGTTGCTAGGCGTGAGCGGCCTCGAGCACCTCGGACATCGCACGGTTCACGCTGACCGCCCCGGTGGCAGCTTCGATACGCTCGATCTCGATGTCCCCGAGCTCGTCGCGGACGAACTCGGCCGCGATCTCCGCTGAGCGATCGGCGGCCTCTCGATCGCTGCAGATCGTGACCGTGAAGACTCTGCCCTCTCCGGCCCTGTCCACGCCCGCGTCGATTGCCTGGTAGGCGACGAAGCCGGGCATCTGCTCCAACCGGGTGACGAACCTCTCGTCCACCCGGTGCATGAGGTCGTCGACGCGCTCGGCATCGACGCCGTACTTGCGCACGCTTGCGTACATCGCTCCTCCATTCCGCCGGAGTCGTAGGGCTGCGGGCTCCTCCGGGCCCGCAGATCGACCCTACACCGATTGGATCACCAAGACCAGATTCCCCGACCTCGGAAAGCATTGGTAGCGGTGAGTCCGACTGGAGATCGCTATCGCGAAGCGAGCCAGTTCGCCACGGCCGTGGCGGGAGGGCCTTAGAACGGAGAGCGGGTAGCCTGGAGAAGCGATCTGATAATTAGCGAGGACGCAATGCGACCCGCACGAGGAGTGGAGCGAGATGAGCAAGTACGCAGTCGTTAACCCGGCAACCGGCGAGACGGTCAAGGAGTATCCGCAGATCTCCGACGAAGACCTCTCCGCAGCGATCTCGACCGCGGATGACGCCCACCGGAACTGGTCGCTGAATGCGTCCGTTTCCGAGCGGGCCTCGATGGTCCGGCGGGTGGCCGAACTTCACTCCGAGCGCAGTGAGGCGCTGGCCGAGATCGCCGTGCGGGAGATGGGCAAGCCGGTGGAGCAGGCCCTCGGCGAAGTCGACTTCTGCGCCGATATCTACGGCTACTACGCCGACAACGCGGAGGACTTCCTCAAGGACGAGCCGATCTCGCTTCTGGCGGGCGAGGGCACGGCCCTCATCCGGCGGACATCGATCGGCCCCCTGCTGGGAATCATGCCCTGGAACTTTCCCTACTACCAGGTGGCCCGCTTCGCGGGTCCGAACCTCGTCGTCGGCAACACGATCCTGCTCAAGCCGGCGCACCAGTGCCCCGAGTCGGCGGAGGCGATGCAGTCGATGTTCCGGGATGCCGGCTTCCCCGACGGCGCCTACCAGACCCTCCTCCCCTCGAACGATCAGGTCGCGGAAGTGATCGCCGATCCGCGGGTCCGAGGCGTCTCGCTGACCGGCTCCGAGCGGGCCGGAGCCGCGGTGGCCGAGATCGCCGGCCGCAACCTGAAGAAGGTCGTGCTCGAGCTCGGCGGGTCCGATCCGTTCATCCTCCTGGGAGCCGAGGACCTCGACGAGGCGGTCACGGCCGCGGTCGCCGGCCGTCTGGACAACACCGGCCAGTCCTGCAATGCCGCGAAGCGGTTCATCGTCACCGACGAGCTCTACGACCAATTCCTCGGGAAGTTCAAGGCCGCGATGACTGCTGCCGAGCCCGGCGACCCAACGTCCGAGGACGCCGAGATGGGACCGCTTTCGTCAGCGGCTGCTGCGGAGACCCTGCAGGATCAGCTCGATCGGGCGGTCGCCCAGGGCGCCGAGATAGTCGCCGGCGGGGATCGGGATGGCAATTACTTCTCGAGCACCGTGCTGGTTGGAGTAACTCCGGACAATGACGCGTACCGCGAGGAATTCTTCGGGCCGGTCGCGAGCGTGTACCGGGTTGGCTCCGAGGAGGACGCGATCGAGCTGGCGAACGACACGCCGTTCGGACTCGGTTCCTACGTCTTCTCCGACGATCCGGAGCAGGCGCTCCGGGTGGCGGACAGCCTCGATACGGGGATGGTCTACGTCAACGGGGTGGGCGCAGACGGTGCCGAGCTCCCCTTCGGCGGGGTTAAGCGATCGGGCTTCGGCAGGGAGCTTGGCCGCTACGGCGTCGAAGAGTTCGTCAACAAGAAGCTGATCCGCGTTCTGAAGTAGCTCGGCCGGCCGAGCGGCAAGTGTCGCCGAGACTACGGGAAGACGAGGGGTTCGAGCAACCTTCTTCGTGGAGTTCGGGATCGGAGCCGCCTTGGCATCAGCGGGTCGTCCGGATCGCGCCCGAAGCTGGCAACTGAGGATGGCCTTCGGTCTGAGATCAAACACGCCAGATCTACGAAACCGAAGGTCACAGGTTCGAATCCTGTCGGGCGCGCTGCTTACGAGGCCGGAATGCCGCTGGGAATGGCGGTTTGCGGCCGGTCTGCCGTTGTGGCTGAGATTCGGTCAATAGGCCGATGTCGCGTTCCACGCCTAGGAAAACCATCGCGCAAACCATCGCGCGGATTCAATGGTCGCCTTGATCGTCGCCGCGGTGCCCCACCGCCACGCGCCTGAGCAAACGCCGACGGAGTTTCGACAACGGGCGGGCATGCAGGTGTAGGCT
>JBKJZF010000161.1:0-7436 GCA_046715315.1 Solirubrobacterales bacterium
GCGTTGACCTGGGTGAGCAGGACCGCGGCGTCCACGTAGCGGCTCTCGTCGAAGATCCGCAGGTCGCAGACGACGTCGGTCCAGTCGTCGGGGAGCGAGTCGACGATCTCGCGAAAGTCGGCGGCCAGGGGCATCCGGGCAAGCCTACCGGCGTCGCGCACGCGCCTGCATGCCGACGAGCATGCGCTCGGCCAGCTCGCCGCCGATCGCATGGCTGGCGCCGGCCACCTCGATCGTCAGCGGTCCGCCGAAGGGCTGGCGCTCGCGAACCTCGAGCGTCGCGCCCGGCCGGATGCCGCGCTCGGCCAGGTAGCGCAACATCTCCGGGTCGGAGTCCGAGACCCGGGTGAAGGTGCCACGCGTCCCGGCCTCGAGCTCGGCCAGCGGCGTCCCGGATCCCGGCGCCAGCATCAGCTCGCGATCGGGGATCGGGTCGCCATGGGGATCGTGGCTGGGGTCGCCGAGAGCGACAGCGAGCCGCTCCTCGAGCTCCTCCGAGATGTAGTGCTCGAGCACCTCCGCCTCGTCATGGACGCGATCCCAGGGCATTCCGAGCGCCTCGCTGAGGTAGGACTCGAGCAGGCGGTGGTGGCGGATCACCTCCAGCGCGACCTGCTCGCCCGGGACTGTCAGCGAGGCGCCACGGTACGGCTCGTGCGCGACGAGCCCCATCTCCCCCATCCGCTTCAGCATCGCCGTGACCGAGCCGGGAGAGACCCCCAGGCGCTCGGCGAGCGCCGAGGTCGAGACCACGCCGCCATCGCGCTGGGTGAGTACGTAGATCGCCTTCGCGTAGTCCTCGACGGCCTCCGAGTTGGAGGCGGCCGGGTCGCGCCTGAAGCCGGAGTGCGCCATCCCCAGCCTGCTAGCCGGCCACCAGCAGGCCGGTGAGATAGAGGACCCCGATCCCGGCCACCAGGCCGCCGACCGCGCCCGGGTGCAGCAGGCGTCCGTCATCGTCGCGCATCGAGGGCGCGAGCTGGACGATCACCTGCAGAATCGCGCCGACGCCGACGCCGAAGAGCAGCGCCGCGAAACTCGGGTTGAACGCGGCCGCCCCCACCCAAGCGCCGAGGATCGCGGGCGCGCCCGCGACCAGCCCGAGCACGATCAGCCGTCGCAGGCTCGGCCGTGCCGTCGCCATCGGCGCCACGATCGCCAGGCCCTCGGTGGTGTTCTGGATTGCGAAGCCGACGACCAGGAAGGTGCCGAGCGCGAGCGCGCCCGAGGCGTAGGCCGAGCCGATCGCCAGCCCCTCGCCCAGGTTGTGGAGGCCGATCCCGATCGCGACCAGCAGCGCCAGGTAGGCGGCCGTCGATCCGGCGACGCCCCTGGCGGCGGCGGCCGCGCGGCGGCGCGACAGATAGGCGTCGACGCCCGCGAGCGCCAGGTAGGCGACCAGCGCCCCCATGAAGACCAGCGAGGTGCCGCCGAAGGCCGACGGCGCGGCGGAGGCGATGTCGAGGCCCTCGAGACCGGCGTCGACGGCGAGGAACGCCAGCAGCCCGATCGTGAAGGCGATCAACACCCGCAGCCAGTCGGGCCCGACGCGGTGGACGAACGGCAGCCAGAGCATCCCCAGGCTGACCGGAATCACTCCCACGTAGAGGCCCAGCAGGGCCATCAGGCCGAAGAATCCGGCGTCGGGCTCCGGCGTCTCGGCGGCGACCGGGATCTCGTGCTCGAAGGTGCCGCCGGTCGAGGTCACGCCGGTGATCGTGTAGCCCTCGCCCTCTACCCAGGGGTAGGGAATCGTCAGCGTGGTCGAGCCCAGCCGGTCGAGCTGCCCCGAGCCCGTGAACGGGACGAAGGCGTCATTGACCGAGATCTGCGCGACGTCGACCGCATCCGGGCCGTCGTTCCGGAGCGTCAGCTCGATCTCGCCCGGGCGCAGCACGGTCCGCTCGATCGTGAGCTCCTCCACAGGCGGGCCGGTGCGCTCCCCCAGGCCGGGGCCTCCGAGCAGGGCGAAGCCGCCGATCACGATCGCGATCAGCGCCAGCGGGATCGCGCCAAGGACCCATGCCGGCCTCCCGGCCGGCACCCGCTCGGTCGCCGCGCGGGCCTCCATCAGTCCACCACCTCGAAGAAGCCGAGCCAGCCGAGCTCGGCGAACTCGGTCTTGTGGGCGTGGAACATGAACTTGCCCGCATACGGGAAGCGCAGCTCCAGCACACCGCGCTGCCCCTGCCCCTGGATGATCGTGTCGGTGAACTCGGTCGGCTCGAGCCGCGTCCCGGTGGGGTAGTAGTCGAAGAAGTTGGCGTGGACGTGGAAGGAGTTGATCTGGTCGAACTCGAGCAGGTTGACCAGGTAGATCCGCACCAGCTCGTCGCGCTTGACCTTGATCGGCTCCTCGACGTAGTGGAAGGCGATCGAGTTGACGGCGTAGAGCTCGTTCTCGCCGTCGAAGTTGGTGTCGAACCCGTTCATCACCATCACCATCTCGTCGGCGGGCGGGCGAGGCTCGGCGGGGTCGACGATGAAGGCGCCGTAGAGGCCCTTGGCGATGTGCGCCGTCAAGGGCATCGCGTGACAGTGGTAGAGGTGCAGGCCGAAGGGCTCGGCGTCGAACTCGTAGACGAACTGCTCGCCGGTCTCGATCAGCCCGCCGCCGCGACCCTCGCCGACCCCCGGCATGCCGTCCATGAAGTCCCGGTGGATGCCGTGGAAGTGGATCGTGTGCGGGTGCTCGGACCCGTTTATGAAGCGGATCCGCAGGCGATCGCCCTCGGTGCAGCGGAAGGTCGGCCCCGGAATGCGCCCGTTGTAGGTCCAGGCCGGATAGGTGATGCCCGGGGCGACCTCGATCTCCTTGTCCTCGGCGACCACGGTCCACTCGCGCAGGGTGCGGCCCCCGGGCAGGCGGCTGGTCTTGCCGTAGTCGAAGTCGCGCAGGATCTCGCTCGGGTCGAAGCCGTTGGCGGCGTGGTCGACGGTCCCACCGCCGAAGCCGTCATGTGAGGCGACCCCGCCGGCCGCGTGGCCGGCGTGGCCGCCCATGCCCTTCGTCTCGGCGGCGGCGGCGTCGGGATGGCCGCCGAGGGCATCGTGCACGCCCTTGTGCGGGATCGTCTCGTGCAGCGCCGCAAGCGCAGGCGCGGCCGCTGCGCCTGACGCGATCAGGGCCCGTCTGGACATCTTTCTAGCCATCGCAACCAGGATTTTGGCACATCAAAACCTGACGTCGCAACCGCTACCTACAATCGAGGGGATGGAGGCTGCGGCGGCGATCGAGCTCGATGGGCAGTACCGGGCGCTGCGCGAGGCCAGCGGGTACCTCCAGCGCCCCGGCCGCGGCAAGCTCGTGGTCAGCGGCGACGAGGCGGCCGAGTACCTTCAGGGGCAGCTGACCAACGACATCGAGGCGCTCGGCCCCGGAGAGGGCTGCTACTCGGCCCTGCTCGACCGCAAGGGCCGGATGCAGGGCGACATGCGGGTGCTGCGGCTCGCCGACGACCGTGTCTGGCTCGACACCGCCCCCGAGGGCGCCGCCGCGATCCTCAAGCACCTGTCGATGTACAAGGTCGGACGCGAGGTCGAGGTCGACGACCGCTCGGCCGAGCACGCGATCGTCTCGCTGATCGGGCCGGCATCCGAATCCGTCACCGGCGCGCCCCCGCTGGGCTCCGAGCACTCCCACCGCGAGCTCGAGGTCGGCGGGATCGGTTGCCGCGCGGTCGCCACCGACCAAGGCATCGACCTGATCTGCGAGGCGGCCCACGCCGCCGGGCTCGAGGCGGCCCTGGCCGCCGCCGGAGCCGCCGCGGTCAGCGAGGCCGCCGCCGAGATCGTTCGCGTCGAGAGCGGGCGCCCCAGGTTCGGCCGCGAGATGAGCACCGAGACAATCCCCCAGGAGGCGGGCATCAACGAGCGCGCGGTGAGCTTCACCAAGGGCTGCTACATCGGCCAGGAGACGGTCGCCCGACTGCACTACAAGGGCAAGCCGAACCGCCACCTGCGCGGGCTTCGCCTCAGCGGCCCGGCCGAGCCCGGCAAGCCGATCAACCTGGGCGAGCGCGAGGTCGGCCGTCTCGGCACCCCCGTCCTCTCCCCCGCGCTCGGCTCGATCGCGCTCGCGATCGTCCGCCGTGAGGCGGAGCCCGGCGCGACCGTCAGCCTCGGCGACGGCGTCTCTGCCGAGGTCGTCGAGCTCCCCTTCTGATCCAGCGCAGCCACCCGGGCTTTGGCGTAGGGTTGCGACGCGATGGGCGTGAGGGAGGCTTGTGGCTCGGTCAGACGGCGCGCCGGCGCCAGCGCAGGCGCCGCACTGCTCGCCGTGGCCGCGCTGGCCGTCGCCGGCTGCGGCGGCGAGGACGACTTCGCCAACGAGTCCCGTCCCGCAGCCCCGATCGTCGTCACCGCCAAGATCGACTCCAAGCAGGTCGTGGTCTCGCCCAGGGGCTTCGGCGCCGGGCTGGTCAACATCACGGTCTCGAACCAGTCCGACGACCCGGTGACCCTGACCCTCGTCGGCCCGGGCCCCGAGGACAACTTCGAGAGCGGCGAGATTCTTCCGAACGGGGTCGGCAACCTCAAGGCCGCGCTCAACGAGGGCGACTACGAGGTCAGCGGCGGCGAGCGCTCCGACGCCAGGCCGACCGAGATCGCGGTCGGCCCTCCGCGCGAGAGCTCCGGCGACCAGCTGCTGCTGCCATAGGCGCGGCCGCTATTCGGCGGCGTCGGCCTCGGCTACGAGCGAGTCAATCCGGCGCAGCTTCTCCTCAACCGCGTCGACCATGGCGTTGAGGCCGTCGCGCGCCCTGTCCGAGGAGGTCTTGATTGAGGTCAAGGTCGAGCGGATCGCCTGCGCCTGCTTCAGGATCGAGACTGCCTCGGAGGCGGCATCGCGGACCGCGGCGGCGTCGACCTCGAGGTCGCCGTCCCGCGCGAGCAGCACCCTGGCGGCGGCCAGCCGGTAGGCGACCTCGAGCGCGAGGGAATCGGGCTCCTCGCGATCGACGGCGATGATCAGCTTGTTGCCCTCGTACTCGTGCAGCTGCTGACGGCCTGACGGAACCCGCTCGGAGCCGGCGACGACGAGAACACCGTAGGAGGCGGCGCGGGCCGCCATGCCGTCGTTGAGCTCCGCCCAGGCCTCGTTCTTCGACAGCTTCTTGTCCTTGGCCTCGAACACGATCCTGCCCGAGCTGGGCCCCTCGGCGGCGCCGAGCTCGATCAGCGTGTCGCCCTTCTTGCCCCCGCCCTCGGCCTGTTCGCCGCCCGTGTGGGTAGCGCAGTCGCCGCGAAGCGCGGCGATCCGCTCGAGCGCATCGTGAACGCGCTCCTCGAACGTTCGCCCCTTGCGAGTGCCGGCCTGTTCGGCCTCGGCGAGGTCTTCGTCGGCGCGCTCGCGGTCGACCAGCCGGGCGACGTTCTCCTTCAGCTCGGCCACCTGCTTCTGCATCGCCCGCGACTCGTTGGTACCGGCCTCCCTCAGGCGCGACATCTCCTGCCGGTGGCGCTCCTCGGATTCGAGCATCGCCTTTCCAAGCCGCGTCTGAACTGCGACCAGCGGGTTCGACTTGTCCTCGGCCGAGAGCAACTGCGTGATTTCGAGCCGCTGACGCTCGGTCGCACCGGCGACGATCTCCTTGATCTGAGCCTGCACCGAGTCCGACCGCTCCGCGCCGAAGGCGGTGGCCAGCTGCTGCGCCAGCTCCTCGCTACCGGTGGTCAGCGTCCCGGTCAGCTCCTCGTTGAGCTCGCCGAGCCCGCTCTTCAGCTCTCTGCGCACGTAATCGACGTTGGCGGCCGTGTCCTCGTTGTCGAGCACGCGGGTGCCTATCTCAATCGCCTTCGTGACCGTGTCGGCCGGCGCGCGGCCCTCGTCGGCGCGCTCGCGCACAACACGCGCAGCGCCGGCATCGGTCACCGTCAGGCTCTCTATGACGAGTCGATCGCCGAGTGCCCGGACCGTGCCAGGGCTCGCGTCCAGCGGTAGCTGTGGTCTGTGGCTTGCTTCCATGGGAACTTACGAAGGTAGTCGCGGCGGCGGACGGGAAGCTGACGTCGGCGGAGACGCCGATAGCCTGCCCGGCGACGCCGACAGCGGGGCCCGAACCGTCTCTCAGTGACCTCTGAGTCCAAACGCATCCCGACCACGCTCGACGAGGAGATCATCGAGGCCGACTCCCCCGCCGTGGAGTCGACCCAGTCGGAGGTGGAGCGGCTGGACCACGTGCGCCGCGAGCTCGTCGAGGGCTTCGAGCGCCTGGCGGACCTCGGCCCCGCGATCTGCGTGTTCGGCTCGGCCCGCACCCCCCGCGACCACCCCGAGTACGAGTTGGCGAGACGGATCGGGCGCGAGATCGGCGAGACCGGGTTCGCGACGATCACCGGCGGCGGGCCCGGGACGATGGAGGCCGCGAACCGGGGGGCACGCGATGCCGGCGCGACCTCGGTCGGGCTCAACATCGAGCTCCCGGAGGAGCAAGGCCCGAACCCCTATCTCGACATCGCCATCACCTTTCGCTACTTCTTCGTCCGCAAGCTGATGTTCGTCCGCTATTCGACCGGGCTCGTGGTCTTCCCCGGGGGCTTCGGCACCCTCGACGAGCTGTTCGAGGTGATGACCCTGATCCAGACGGGCAAGGCCGTCGACCACCCCGTGGTCCTTGTCGGGCGCGACTACTGGTCGGGCTTGGTCGACTGGATGCGCTCGCGGCTGCTCGACGAGGGCCGGATCTCCGCCGAGGACTTCGAGATCGCGACGCTGTCCGACGACCCCGAGGAGATCGTCGCCATCGCCTGCTCGGGCACCGTGGTCTCGGGATAGCGGGCGCGGACCTCGTCGACGAAGCCGGCCATCCGGTCGGCGATCCCTGGGTCGCTGAGCTCGAGCACGTTCTCCGCGTTCTGCTCGCCCGAGCGCGAGAGGTTGAACGAGCCGAGGAAGACGGTGTCGTCGGCGACGGTCACCTTCGCGTGCATGAAATCGTGAACCGTGTCCGGGCCCCAGGGCGTCGACTGCTTGCCCGAGAACGGCAGCCGCGCCAGCACCGTTGCCAGCAACGCGATCTTCCACGCCGACTGGCCGTTGGTGGCCCATTGGCCGAACACCATGTCGGTCTGCGGCTCGTCGACGACGCCGGCGATGTCGGCGCCGCCGCTCGCCGCTCGCTCGGCGAGGGTGGAGAGGATCGGGGCCGACGTGATCACCGGCGAGGCGATCCTCACCCGCGTTCGAGCCGAGCCGATCGCCGTGGCGATCGCCTGCGAGAGCTCGGGGCCGTGACCGGGGGTGAACCAGGCACGAGCCCGGATCCCCTCGAACTCGACCAGCTCGGGCTCGATCTCGCCGCTGCGCTCGACGTCGCGCTCGTCCCACAGCTCCTCGAAGTTCTGCCGGTAGGCGACGGCGATCGCGGGGGCCTCGACGATCGCCAGCACGTTCTCCTGCCGGGTCCACGAGTCGATCGTCCAGTTCGCCGACC
>JBKJZF010000162.1:0-8052 GCA_046715315.1 Solirubrobacterales bacterium
TCGTGGAACAGCCCGAGGTCGCCGGTCACGATCCAGGTCGGCCGACCACTCGCGGCGGCGGCGCCGATCCCCGACGAGATCAGGCCGTCGATGCCGTTGGCGCCGCGGTTGGCGAGGAAGCGCACGCTGGCCGGGCCGGGCGTCGCGAAGCTCTCCTGGTCGCGGATCGGCATCGACGAGGCCGTGTAGACGAGGTCGCCGTCGGCGTACAGGCTCGCCAGCGCGCGATGGGCGCCGGGCTCGTTCAGCTCGTCGGCGGCGTCGAGGGCGGCGCCCACGGCCTCGTCTGCCCGCTGTCCCGCCTGCACCCAGGCCTGGGCGAAGCCCGGATCCCCCGCCACGACCTGGCCGGCGATCGTGGTCGCGAGGGCGGCGGGCTCCGCGCGGACGATCGCCGCCGCTCGCCGCGTCGGCTCGTTCCAGCCCCCGGAGGGGTCGACGACGATCTGGGGCGTGGCGTCGAGCGAGCCGAGCCACTGGCGCAGCGCCTTCGAGGTCGGCATCTCGCCGAAGCGCAGGACGAAGTCGGGCTCGAGCGGCTGCGGCCGGCCGCGCGCGATCGCGTCGTAGGCGGAGACCACGAGCGAGCGGTCGTGGGGCCCGAAGCGAAGCTGGGAGGTGGGCTCGGCCAGGATCGGCGCCGCAGCCGCGGCGGCGAGCTGCGCGATCGGGCCCGCCAGCTCGGGCGCGGGCTGTCGCCCGGCGACGATCAGCGGCCGCTGGGCCTCGGACAGGTGACGGGCGAGCTTGGCGATGACGAACTCGCTCGGCGCCCCCTGGTTGGGCACGACCGCGGTCAGCGGGCGATCCCGGCGGCCGTGCAGGGCCAGCTCGGAGGTCGCGGTGACCGGCTCGCCGGCGGGATCCGGGCCCAGCGGGTCACGCCAGGCGACGTTCAGGTGAACCGGGCCGGGGCGGGCGTCGCCGCGCGCGGCCCCCGCCGCCCGGCAGGCAACCGAGCGAACATGCAGCAGGCCGGAGTCGTCGGCGACGTGCGTGCCCACCTCGCAGAACCAGCGCACCGCCGAGCCGTAGAGGGCAAGCTGGTCGATCGTCTGCCCGGCTCCGACATCGCGCAGCTCGGGCGGGCGGTCGGCGGTCAGCACGATCAGCGGGACCCGGGACTCGTTCGCCTCGCAGACGGCGGGATGAAGGTTGGCCGCAGCGGTGCCCGACGTGCACAGCACCGCCGCGGGGGATCCGGTGGCCTGCGCCGTTCCCACCGCGAGGAATCCGGCCGAGCGCTCGTCGACGACGACCTTGACCTCGATCTCGGGCTGGCGCCACAGCGCCAGCGCCAGCGGGGTGGACCGCGAGCCTGGCGAGATCACCGCGTGGTGGACGCCGCAGCGCGTCAGCTCCTCGACCATCGCCGAGGCCAGCGCGGTGTTCGAGTTGGTCGCGTCCACGGGCCGAACGCTAGTGGGCCGCTAGAGGCGGCGCCGCTCCAGCGCCTGCTCGTCCAGCTCGACCCCGAGGCCGTCGCCTTCGGGGAGATGCAGGAGGCCGTCTCGCACCTCGCACTCGCGGGTCGCGACCGACTCCGAGAAGAGCTCCTGGGTGGCGAGCCCGTGGGCGATGCCGGGATCATCGGCGGACCGGTAGATCGCCTGCGCCGCGTGCGCCGCCGCGGCGATCCCGACGGGGCCGTCGAGGGCGCTCGAGAGGTACGTCGGCAGGGCGCGTGCGATCGCCCCGGCCGCGCCGATCCCGCCCACCTTGGAGAGCTTGGCGGTCGCCAGGGAGCAGGCCTGCGCGTCGACGGCCTTCTCGGCCTGCTTGCGGCTGTTGACGCTCTCGTCGGCGGCGATCGGGATCTCGGTCGCCGCCCTCACCGCCGCCAGCTCGCGCAGCGAGCCCGACGGCTGCTCGGCGAGCTCGATCGCCAACGGCTCCAGCTCGCGCAGCAACTCGATCGCCTCGGCCGCGGAGAACGCGCCGTTGGCGTCGACCCGGATCCGCGCCGCCGGGCCGACCGCCTCACGCACCGCTCGGACCTGATCGAGGTCGTCGCCGGCGCCGAGCTTGAGCTTGAAGGTGGTGAAGCCGCGCCCTGCCCAGCGCTCGGCGGTGGCGGCCACGCCGGCGGGGTCGCCGGCGGCGAGCGTGGCGTTGACCGCGACCGGGGCGGCGCGCTGGGCGCGAAGCAGAGCCCACAGCGGCTGTCGCGTGAGCTTCGCGGTGAGGTCGAAGATCGCCATCTCCAGGGCCGCCCCGGCGGGAGCCGGCAGCCGTCTGCCGGCCGCCAGGTGGATGTAGGCGTCGATCGCCTCGGCGAGCGGGTCGTCTCCCTGCAGCCCGGCGGGATCGAGGCGACGCAGCCGGCGGAAGGTCCGGCGCAGGGCCCGCTCGACGCGGGCCAGCGTCTGACCTCCCCGCAGGGTCAGCGGGACGGCCTCTCCGAGGCCCTCGATGCCGTCGTCGGTCCGCAGCCGCAGCAGCAGGATCTCGCGGCGATCGAGCGCGCCTCGGGCCGTCAGGTACTCCTCCCGGAACGGCAGCGAGTAGGGGATCGTCTCGATCTCGGCGATGCGCATCGCGCCGATCCCTAGGCCGCGATCAGCAGGCCCGCCGACAGCAGCAGGCTGAAGGCGGCCAGCAGCATCCCGGTCGCGGCCAGCGCCCCGTTCAGCGCCGGCCCGTCGGTCCGGGTGCGCACGGCGGTCACCGGCCCGCGGGCCAGCGGGGCGGAGGCCAGCGCGAGCAGCGCCCAGCAGGGCCCGCCGCCGGCCAGCAGCGTCACCGGCACCACCAGGTAGGCGGACGCGACCAGGGTCAGGTAGAGGCTCCGGGCCCGGTCCCGGCCGATCCGCACCGCGAGCGTGTTCTTGTGGGCCCGGCGGTCGGTATCGATGTCGCGGACGTTGTTGACGACCAGGATCGCCGTGGCGAGGAAGCCGACGGCGATCGACAGCCCGAAGGGCAGCCAGTCGAGCTGTTCGACCTGGACGTAGTAGGAGCCGTTGACCGCCACCAGCCCGAAGAAGAGGAAGACGAAGAGCTCGCCCAGCCCCGCGTATCCGTAGGGCCTGGGGCCGCCGGTATAGAGGACGCCGGCGAGGATCGAGAGCGCCCCGACGACCAGGATCAGCGGCCCGGCGACCGCGGCCAGGTAGATGCCGACGGCGACCGCCGCGCCGAAGGCGAGCCAGGTCGCGACCAGCACCCGCCGCGGCGCCACCAGCGCCGAGGAGGTGACGCGGACGGGCCCGAGGCGGTCGTCGGGGTCGGCTCCCCGCTTGGCGTCGGAGTAGTCGTTGGCGAGGTTCGTCCCGATCTGGATCAGGATCGAGCCGGCGAGGGCCGCCAGGAAGGGCCCGGCCCGCAGCTCGCCCGACGCCCAGACCGCTGCCGCAGTCCCGACCAGCACCGGGGCTATCGCCGCGGGCAGCGTCCGCGGACGCGCGGCCATGATCCAGATGCTCACCGGTGGGTCACGGCCGCTTCGGGTACTTGCTGAAGTCGGGCTCGCGGCCCTCCTGCCAGGCGTTGCGGCCCTCCTGGCCCTCCTCGGTCATGTAGAAGAGCAGGGTCGCGTCGTGGGAGAGCTGCTGCAGGCCGGTGAGCCCGTCCTCCTCGGCGTTGAAGCTGGACTTCATCAGGCGCAGCGCCAGCGGGGAGAGCGCGGTCATCTCGCGACACCAGGCGACGGTCTCGCGCTCGAGCTCTACCAGCGGCACCACCGCGTTCACCAGTCCCATCTCCAGCGCCTCACCCGCCTCGTACAGGCGGCACAGAAACCAGATCTCCTTGGCCCGCTTGACGCCCACGTTGCGGGCCAGCAGGCTCGCCCCGAAGCCGCCGTCGAAGCTGCCCACGCGCGGCCCCGTCTGCCCGAAGCGGGCGTTGTCCGCGGCGATCGTCAGGTCGCAGACGAGGTGGAGGATGTGCCCTCCGCCGACCGCATACCCGGCCACCATCGCCACCACCGGCTTCGGCAGGCGCCGGATCTGGACGTGGAGGTCGCCGACGTCGAGCCTGCCGACGCCCTGTCGCGCGACCTCGTCGTCGCCGATGTAGCCGTCGTCGCCACGGATCCGCTGGTCGCCCCCCGAGCAGAAGGCCTCGGTGCCGGCGCCGGTGAAGATGATCGCGCCCACCTCGAGGTCGTCGCGCGCCCGGGCGAAGGCGTCGCGGAGCTCGGCCAGGGTCTGCGGGCGGAAGGCGTTTCGGACCTCGGGGCGGTTGATCGTGACCTTCGCCATGCCCTCGGCCTTCTCGTAGAGCAGGTCCTCGTAGGAGTGGGCCTCACTCCAGGTGACGGGGGCGTAGAGGTCGGCTTCGGCGGGGGCGTCTCTGTGCGGGATCGGCATGTCGGTGATTATTCCGGGCAATGCATCTCGACAACTGGCTCGCGCAGCGGGCAGCCACCTGTCCCGACCGAACCGCGGTGGTAGCGGGCGGTCACGAGGTGCAGTACGACGAGCTCGAGTCCGAGGCCAGCCGCGCCGCCCGCCGGCTGGCTGCGCGCGGGGTGCGCAGGGGCTCGACGGTGGCGATCGAGCTTGAGGCCGGGCTCGACCACGTGATCGTCATGCACGCCCTGATGAAGCTGGGCGCGGTCGCCTATCCGCTCAACACCAGGCTCGCCCCGGCCGAGCGCGCCGCCGAGCTCGAGCGCGCCGGCCCCGGCCTGGTGATCTCCGAGGCCGATGACGCCGGTATGACCGAGGCCGACTTCCCGCTGCTCGGCGAGCACGACCTCGACGCGGTCTGCTGCCGGATCCTGACCAGCGGCAGCTCCGGGCACGCCCGGGCGGTCGGGCTCACCTACGGAAACCACCTGTGGAGCGCCGTCGGCTCGGCCTTCAACCTCGGCGTCGAGCCGACCGACCGCTGGCTCTGCTGCCTGCCGCTCTTCCATGTCAGCGGCGTCTCGATCGCGATCCGCTCGGTGGTCTACGGGACGACCGCGGTGATCCACGACGGCTTCGACGTCGACCGGATCGCCGCCTCGCTCGAGGGCGACGGCATCACCCTGGTCTCGCTGGTCAGCACGCAGCTGGTGCGACTGCTGGAGGCCGGGGTGGACCTGCTCCCCCTGCGGGCCGTGCTGGTCGGCGGCGGACCCGTTCCCGAGAACGTGCTCGAGGAGGCGATCGGCCGTGGTGCGACGGTCGTCCAGACCTACGGGCTGACCGAGGCGGCGTCCCAGGTGACCACGCTTGCGCCCACAGAGGCGCGGCGCAAGCTGGGCTCGGCCGGGCGGCCGCTGCTGACCACCCACCTGCGGATCCAGGACGGCGAGATCCTCGTGCAGGGGCCGACCGTAGCCCCGGGGGTCAGCGACGAGGACGGTTGGCTGCATACCGGCGATCTCGGCAGGATCGACGACGAGGGCTTCCTCTACGTCACCGACCGGCTCGGCGACGTCATCGTCACCGGGGGCGAGAACGTGATCCCGGCCGAGGTCGAGGAGGTGCTGTTGCGCCACCCGGACGTGGTCGACGCCGCGGCCATCGGCCGCGCCGACGCCGAGTGGCAGGAGGTGGTGGCCGCGGTCGTGGTGCTGCGTTCCGGCGCCGACGCCGACGCCGAGGCCCTGCGGCGCCATTGCTCGCAGAGCCTCGCCGGCTACAAGGTCCCGAAGCGATTCGAGTTCGTCGGTGAGCTGCCCCGGACGGCGTCCGGCAAGCTTCTACGCCGAGAGTTGCGCTGAGAGAAGAGGAGCACGGATGCACAGAGACGACGTCGCCCGCTGGCTCGAGGCCTACGTCGCGGCCTGGGTCAGCTACGACCGCGAGGCGATCGCCGCGCTGTTCGCCGAGGACGCCCGCTACCGCTACCACCCCTACGACGAGTGGATCACCGGGCGTGGCGAGATCGTCGAGTCCTGGTTCGACGAGCCCGACGAGCCCGGCAGCTACGAGGCGGCCTACGAGCCCGCCGCCGTCGAGGGCGACGTCGCCGTGGCGACGGGGTCGAGCACCTACCGTCAGCCGGACGGCTCGATCAGGGCCATCTACGACAACTGCTTCGTGATCCGCTTCGACGCGGATGGCCGCTGCGCCGAGTTCACCGAGTGGTTCGTGGAGCGACCTGGGTAGCGACCGCGCCGCTAGAGTGCCGCGCCATGGCTGACGACGGAATCTTCTACGACGCGGACGCGGATCTCGGCAAGCTCGAGGGCAAGACGATCGCGATCCTCGGCTATGGCTCGCAGGGCCATGCCCACGCTCTCAACCTGCGCGACTCCGGTTGCGACGTTGTCGTCGGGCTGCGGCCGGATTCGTCCAGCCGCGCCGCCGCCGAGGCGGAGGGCCTCGAGGTCCTCGACGTCGCCGACGCGGCGAGCCGGGGGGACGTGGTCATGATCCTGCTCCCCGACGAGCGCCAGGCCGAGCTCTGGGAGTCCGAGATCCGCGACGGGGTGGCCCCCGGCAACCTGCTGATGTTCGCCCACGGCTTCGCGATCCACTTCGACCAGATCGAGCCTCCCGCGGGCGTCGACGTCGGCATGGTCGCCCCCAAGGGCCCCGGGCACCTGGTTCGCCGCCAATACCAGGAGGGGCGGGGCGTCCCCTGCCTGATGGCGGTCCACCAGGACGAGACCGGAGCTGCCCGCGAGATGGTTCTCGCCTACGCCAGCGGCATCGGCGGGGGCCGAGCGGGGGTCATCGAGACCACCTTCAAGGACGAGTGCGAGACCGACCTGTTCGGCGAGCAGTCGGTGCTCTGCGGCGGCGCGACCGAGCTCGTCCAGGCCGGCTTCCAGACGCTCGTCGAGGCCGGTTACGACCCTCGGCTCGCGTACTTCGAGTGCATGCACGAGCTCAAGCTGATCGTCGACCTGATGTACGAGAAGGGCATCCAGGGGATGCGCGACTCGATCTCGAACACGGCCGAGTACGGCGACATGACCCGCGGTCCGAAGGTGATCGGGGAGCCCTCGCGCGAGGCCATGCGCAAGATCCTCGCCGACATCCAGTCCGGCGAGTTCGCGAAGGAGTGGATCGCCGAGAACCGCGCCGGCGGCGAGAGCTTCCAGCGGATGCGCGAAGAGGCGGCCGGCAGTCAGATCGAGCAGGTCGGTGGCGAGCTGCGCGGGATGATGGCCTGGATCGACGAGGACCGCTAGCTGCTGGGCCGGGCCGCTCGCCCTCGCTGAGCCATGGCCGACTTCCGGCGCTGGGGGGACGGCGGGCGCGAGAGCGCACTGCTGCATGCGGCGGGGTTCACCCGCCGCAACACCCGCCGGGCGATGCTCGCGTTCATCCGCGAGGGGCTGGCAGAGGGCGAGGAGCTGCTCGAGCTCCACACCGTCACCTACCGCCTGCAGATGGGTTTCTTGGCGATCACCGACCGGCGCTCGGTGGCGGGGATGTCGTGGGCGTTCCTGCCCTTCGTCAAGCGCCGGCGCTCCGTCCCGCACCGGCTGCTGGCCTCGGCGCGGGTGCGCCGGCGCGCTTGGGGAACCAGCCTGGATCTGCGCAGCGCCGAGGACCGGTTGCGGGTCGGCAACCTCGAGGATCCCGCCGCCCCCGGGCTTCGCGAGCGCGTGCTGGCGCTGGCCGAGCGGGCCCGCTCGCAGCCAGCAGCCTTTCCCGCCCCGGACCCGAGTAGGGTGCGCGCGATCATGGATGACGCTCCCGCCTCACCGCCCCCGCCCGACGCCCCCGCCACCCCGCCCCCGACGCCCCCGCCGAGCGGCACCGCCGACTACCCGGTGGTCGCCGACGCCACCCGCCAGGAGGAGTACCACCGGTTCCTGCCGCTGGTCAAGTGGCTGCTGGCTCTCCCGCATTACATTGCCCTCCTCTTTCTCGGCATCGGCGCCCTGGTGGCGATGTTCATCGCCTTCTTCGCCGTGATCTTCACCCGCCGCTATCCCAGGGGGCTGTTCGACTACGTGGTCGGCGTCTCCCGCTGGGCCTGGCGGGTGAACGCCTACGTCTACCTGCTGGTCGACCCGTACCCGCCGTTCACCCTCGCCGATGATCCGGAGTACCCGGCCAAGCTCGAGATCGCCTACCCCGAGGACGGGGTCGACCGCTGGCGGCCGCTGTTCGCCTGGCTGCTGGCGCTCCCGTACCTGTTCGTCGCCAGCCTGCT